>DVLN01000158.1 GCA_018715465.1 Candidatus Faecivivens stercorigallinarum
GATGCTGCCGCTGATCCGGTATTCCTGCGGGACTCCGGCTCCGTCGATTGGCAGTGTAGCGGTGAAGATATCTGCCAGCTGTCCGGCACGTCGGGTCAGAAGCTGGTTGTCCTGGATACCAGGCAGCACTGCGAGAAATTCGTCTCCGCCAATCCGCCCGATCAGGTCGCCGGTCCGCATCCGGCTTTTGATCTGCCTGCCGATATGACGCAGGACAAGGTCGCCGAACGGATGACCATAGGTATCGTTAATCAGCTTAAAGTCGTCCAGATCAATAAAAAAGAAGATGAGCGGACGTTTGCTGCGGAGCAGAACCTCAACCTTCCGATGCATCCCTCCACGGTTGAGCAGTCCGGTCAGCGGGTCGGTCTCGGCCTCTTCCTTCCAGCGGTTGGCCTCATTTTTGAACTGGTCGATGTCGATGAACTTACCATAATAGGCGGTTAGTTCATTGCCGCTGTACTGGGCTCGGAAATAACATTCAAACCATTTTTTCCGTCCGTCGGCAGTTTGCAGCTCCAGTTCGTTTTTGATCTGGAGATTGTCGGGGGAGAGACGGCTCAGGCTACAGCTGAGATGATAGAGAATATCGGTGCTAAGATGCTTTCGGACCTCGGAAAATGGGATTCTCAGGATGGACTGATTACCGCCAAAGGTCTGGCAAAAGGCGGTGGAACATTCCAGCGTTTGTTCCAGATAATCATAATAAAAATAGTTGTCCCCCGACAGATTGGACAGCTGCCGGTATTCATTCCGGGTCAGCGCAACTCGTCTGAGCTGTCGTTCAATTTCCAGTTCATCGGCTAGTGTCAGATCGGAGTGTGGAATTGGCATCCGGTCGATCGGATCCTCCATCAAATGGTGGATAGAATGAAAAGCGGCAAGCAATTCAGGGGAGAACTGCCCGTGGTAGTCTTGCTCAATGATCCAACAGGCTTCCTGGTGGGTATGGGGTTGCTTATAGGTCCGTGCGCTGACGATCGTATCATATACATCTGCCAGCCCGACTACCTGCGCACTGAGCGGAATCTCATCGCCCTGCAATCCATCGGGGTAGCCGCTGCCGTCCCAACGTTCATGGTGGCTGCGGCAGATCTCAGCCGCATAGACCAGTATCTGGTTTTCATTCCGTGGGTTCAGCCGCTGAATGATCTCATATCCGCGGATGGTGTGCATCCGCACAGTCTCCATCTGTTGTTTATTCAAACTGCCGGGGAAACGGAGGATCTCGTCGGGAATGACGATTTTGCCGATATCATGCATCGAAGATGCGGTGGAAATTTGCTCGATCTGACGGGGTGTCAGTCCTCTTTGCTGTTTGAGCTCGTTGAGCAGCGACCAGGTGATCTGCCGTACTCTGCGGACATGCGGGCCGGGCTGAAAGTCCCGAAATTCAATCAGTGTGCTGATGGTGTCGATGATGGCTTCCACATTTCGCTGATGCGGGTGAATCTGTCGAATGGAGTCCTGAAGTTTGGACAGTACTTGAGCATTGACTGCCGATCTCTTTTTGAACAGCCGGATACATTCAGAGATTCTGCGTCGTACGATTTCCGGCTCAAATGGCTTAATCAGCACCTCTGCCGCGCCGAGTTCCATTGCGCGGTTGAAGACATGTTCCTGTAACGGCGTAAGCAGGATAAACAATGGGACTTCATTTGCCGGGTGCTGTTTCAGCCAGCGGTAGATTTTGCGTCCGTCTGCGGTATATGGAATGCCGCCCAGCAGGATTCCCAAAAGCCCTGGGCATTCTTCCAGGACAGGCAGAGCCTGTTCTTCGTTTTCTGTTTCGATTAGTTCCCAGTCAGGTGAGAGAATGGCTTTGAGTGCTTCGCGTTCTTCGGCAGCGGCTGCAATCAGCAGCTGCGGGCGTTCAGAAGGAATCAATGAAGGCTCCCTCCTTTCAGAGTCAGGTAAAACCCTGACAATAAATTTAACAGTATCCTATTCATATAGTATATTTTATTTTTGGCAATCCGTCAATCAAAAAAGTTTGATTTTATCCCGACAAATCATTCTTTTGGATAAATGGCCGCCTGAGTGAAATTTTGCAGCAGGATTTTGCTTTATAGGCAATAAAGATCCCGGGGCCAGTCCAACCGGCTGGCTCCGGGATCTGCTGCGCGGGATTATTTCTTTTTTCCCTGTTCTGTTTTACTGCGGGAGATGGCGTTTTTTCCGCCGTCTGGCACCGACTTTTTCAGTTCAGCATTAAAATTCCGGCGGATCATGACAAAGCTGACTACTTCCAGCACCAGCGAAAGGACGACCGCAATTGTCAGCAGCTGTGCCGGAAGCCGGACGATCAGACTGTCGGTCAGCAGCACTGCAAGCAGCAGCAAAAGTGCTCCTGCCGACAGAACCCAGGGATGTTTTTTGATCCAGTTCATCCCAGCCGTTTACACCTCAGCATCGTGGCAGTAACGGCTCTCGATCACCTTGTGGACAAATTCCTTGACCACGAGGTGGGCCGGATGACTCTGATACAGGTCAAGCGCCGCCCGGTCGGTGTGCATCGACACCAGACAGACATCAATGCCGCCAGGGGTGATGTTGGTTGTGACCTGTGCGGAGAGCAGCCCATCCACCTGGCCGCAGAGTCCTTCCAGTTTTTCTTTCATCAGGGCCGCGTTTTCCTCTTTGGTACGGCCGTCGGCTTCCGCCTTGAGGTTCCACATGACAATGTGACGAATCATACTGAGTTCCTCCCGGATGTTTATTTTGGATCAGTCTGAATGCAGGGATACTGCGTCAGAACCCGATATACTGTAAAAATACCGTCGAGCTGGCGATCGAAACGGCAGCGGTAATTGCCAGTGCGATCAGAACCCCGATAAAGGAGACGCCGCCTTTTGTCGACAGTGTGGTGAGATAGTCGGGGGAATCCCCCTTCTGCTGACGAATTCGATGGATGTCTTTCAGTGCATGACCGGCGTAGATACGGTTGGTCAGCATTGCAAGGGATGCCTTCATCGCAAAGGACAAAAAGCTGCACAGATTGTACAGGATCAGCAGCTTTTCCGGGCTGATGCCGAGGTCGACGACCAGCTGGCTTCCCGGGTCGATCACCGTCATCAGGTTGTCAAAGCTCATCAGCATCGACGGGATGGACAGCAGCAGCGACAATACCATCACCAGCGCGCCAAGCCCATACATCTTGCGGTAGAACAGATAATAGGCGTCCAGCAGAAATGCCGCCCAGTTCCAGCTGAAGGTCCGTTTTCTGCCATTTTCTTCCCGACCGAGAAACGCCTTGAATTTGGGCAGGAAATAGGGTGTGTTCTGTTTGATGTAGACGGCGACTTCCTTGACCGGCACACTGTCGATCGTCTCTTCCGGGTCCAGTCCGCCCATCGGATTGACAAATGGATCAAATGGCATCTGGAAAGGAGGGACTCCCGCCGTGCCCTGCTGCCAGGAAGGCTGGTTCCAGGGCTGGTTTTGCTCCTGAGGCTGGGAGGCGTCGGTGTCATTCTGCTCCGGCTGCTGATTGTCCAGCGGAGTTCCGCAGATCTCACAGACGGTCGCGCCTGGCTGGTTAAGGGTCCCACAGCGGCTGCACCGCAGCTGGGCATATCCGTCAATTGTTTTCTCACCGGGACGGGAGATCTTCTGCCACTGGCGGCCCTGCTCATGCAGGTCGGTCAGGATACATCCGCCGGCTTTGCGGGCACATTCCCGGTGATAGGGGGCGCCGCATTGCGGACAAACGGTGATCTCATCGCCGTCGTGCAGCGCCTGATGGCAATATGGGCACTCGGCCCCTTCATATCGCAGCATAAACTTTCCTTTCATACAGCGTGTTGATTTTGGTCTGAGCGGAGCGGGGCTCCGTTCCCCGGCAGAACCGGGCATCTATAGTGTTTACTATTATACCACATTGCGCCATAAAATGGGAGAGATTATTTGTAAAAACCGAAACAGCAATTTGTGAACGCAGAAAATTTCCAGTAAATCTTTACAGGAGTCAAAATATTGGCTATAATAAAGAAAGATATAGGTTGCTGCGGGGAATCCCTGCGGCCCCGTAACAGAATAAATGGAAAAGGAAATGACAATGCCAAGATTACACCGCTACTGACGCCGCGTCAGCCGAAAATGCCAATAAGCTGCAAACAACGTCAAAACGGAAAGGAAATGTAGGATATGTTAGCAATGGAAGAACGCGCTCTTGCGCTTAAAGCAAAAAAGCCTGAGCTGGATGATCTCCGTTCCGCTCTGGGAATTGACCGGATTAAGGTACAGGTCGAGGAGCTGGAACAGCAGGCCGCCCAGCCTGGGTTCTGGGATGACGCGGAAAAGTCCCAGGAGGTCCTTAAAAAGACCGGCGCGCTGAAATCCAAGATTGAAGGATATGATAAACTGGTCGGAATGTACGACGATCTTGAGGTTATGATCGAAATGGCGGATGAGGACGAGGATGAGTCGATGCTGCCTGAGATCGACGAGCAGATGAAGGAACTGGAAAAGGGAATGGAGACTTCCCGTCTGACTACGCTGCTGTCGGGTGAATATGACGCCAAGGATGCGATCCTGACCTTCCATGCCGGCGCCGGTGGAACTGAGGCGCAGGATTGGGTCAGCATGCTCTACCGGATGTACTGCCACTGGGCGGAAGCGCATGGCTACAAGGTGGAGGTGCTGGACTATCAGGACGGCGACGAGGCGGGTATCAAATCCGCTTCGATTCAGATTGAAGGCGAAAATGCCTATGGCTTCCTGAAATCGGAAAACGGTATTCACCGTCTGGTCCGTGTGTCGCCGTTTGATGCTTCGGGACGCAGACAGACTTCGTTTGCATCACTGGAAGTCATGCCTACGATGGAAGAGGTGGATACCAATATCGTTGTCCGGCCGGAGGATATCCGCGTTGAAGTTTACCGCGCATCCGGCGCAGGCGGACAGAAGGTCAACAAGACCTCGTCGGCTGTCCGTATCATCCATCTGGCGACCGGCATTGTCGTCTCCTGTCAGGTGGAGCGAAGCCAGTATCAGAACAAAGACGTCGCAATGCGGATGCTGAAATCCAAGCTGCTCGCCATCAAGATTCAGCAGCATCTGGACAAGATTGAGGATATCAAGGGCGACCAGAAACAGATCGGCTGGGGCAGCCAGATCCGTTCCTATGTCTTTATGCCCTATACGATGGTCAAGGATCACCGCACCAACTACGAGACCGGAAACGTCAACGCGGTTATGGACGGCGATCTGGACGGATTTATCAATGCTTATCTGAAGGCACTGGCCAACGGTGAACTGAAGGAATAAGTCTGTCAAAGCAAAGGTAAGGAGGTAGTTTGACTTGAAGCACCGTACGGAACAGGAAATGATGGAATTGATTCTGAAAGTTGCTTCGGAAGACAAACGGGTCCGGGCAGTCTGGATGAACGGTTCACGGGCAAACCCCAATGCGCCGCAGGATCAGTATCAGGATTTTGATATTGTGTACGCGGTGACGGATATGCAGGAAATGATTGAAAACTCGGGTTGGATTGATGTCTTTGGAGAACGGATTATCATGCAGACCCGTTCGGATCAGCTGGACTCTGAACCCCCTTATCTTGACTGGTATATTTACATGCTGCAACTGCTGGACGGCAACCGCATTGACCTTCAGCTGGTACCTGTCAGTCTGGCGGCGGAAAAGGTGCTGTCTGACCGGATGTGCAAGGTTCTGATGGACAAGGACGGTATGCTGCCTGAAGTGCCGCCTGCCGATGAGAGCGGATACTGGGTCAGAAAACCTACCGAAAGGGAGTACCTGTGCACCTGCAATGAGTTCTGGTGGGTTGCCACCTATGTTGTAAAGGGGATCTGGCGGCGGGAAATGCCGTATGCCCATGGTACAATGTGCGGGTATGTCTGGCCGATGCTGCGGAAAATGGTGGAATGGAAGATCGGTATTCAGTATGATTTTAAGGTGAATACCGGCAAACTGGGCAAGTATATTGAACGGTATCTTTATTCCGATCAGTGGCGGTTGTTTGCAGGCAGCTTTGCCGGCGGCAACTACGATGATATGATGCGCGCGCTGTTTTCGATGTGCGAACTCTTCCGCAGCTGCGGAAGGGAAGTCGGTCAGGCGCTGGGATATGCCTACCCGGAAGAGGATGACCGCCGGGTTACGGCATTTATCAGGTGCGGCGGCCGGTTTGAACAGATTGAAAAATTACTGGAAAAATAAGTGATACCGGACATTTTGGCTGTTCGGAAGCAGGCAAAAGTCCCGGGGTCAGATACTCCCGGGACTTTTTATTTTACTGCTGGATGGTGTTCGGTAAAAGGAAGGAACTGTTTATGTCTGTTTATGGAATATACAAAACGGCTGCTCTCTCTCCGAGAGTGACGGTCGCCTGCCCCGGGAAGAATGCGGATACTGCCCTTGCGATGCTGCATCAGGCTGCTGCGATGGGGGCTGGGCTTGCGGTACTGCCGGAACTGCACCTGTCGGCGTATACCTGCGCGGACCTGTTTCATCAGGATGCGCTGATCCATGGCTGTGAACGGGAACTGGGACGGATGCTTCAGGAGACAGAAAAGCTGTCGATGGTGTGGGTGTGCGGACTGCCGGTACGGGTTGGGTGTGCGCTGTACAACTGCGCCGCTGTATGCCAGTATGGGAAGATCCTCGGTGTGGTTCCGAAAACATATCTGCCCAACTATCAGGAATACTATGAAAAGCGGTGGTTTGCGTCCGGCAGCAGCCTGCCGGAGGGGATGACCGTTTCGCTTGCCGGGCAGCAGGTCCCGTTTGGCAGGATGCTGTTCCAGTTTGGAGAACTTGTGCTGGGAGTGGAGCTGTGCGAGGATGTCTGGGTCCCGGTGCCTCCTTCCAATCTTCTTTGTCTGGCAGGGGCGAATGTGATCGCCAACCTGTCGGCTTCCAATGAGCTGGTCGCGAAAAATGATTACCGCCGTTCGCTGGTGGAGCGGCAGTCGGGCGGATGTATTGCCGGGTATATTTATGCATCGGCTGGTGTCGGCGAATCGACGACCGATATGGTCTTTTCCGGCGCCTGTACGATTGCGGAAAACGGTGGTATCCTCGCAGAAAATGCCCGCTTTGAGGAAGAGGGCAGTATGGTCACCGGCTGTATTGACGTCCAGAAGCTGATGGCTGAACGCCGTAAAAACGGGTCGTTCCATGACAACGCGGTGTTGATGGGGATGGCTGCTCCTCAGCTGCCGGTTATTGTCGGACAGGAGCCGGAGCTGAAAGAAAGTGATATCGACCGGCGATGGAATCCGACGCCCTTTATTCCCGATACCCCTGAGACAATGGAGATCCGCTGCCGTGAAATCTTTTCGATTCAGTCCTGTGGGCTGGCCAAACGCCTATCTCATACTGGGCTGAAAAAGGCGGTCATCGGCATTTCCGGCGGTCTGGACTCGACGCTGGCACTGCTGGTCGCAGCTGAGGCGATGAAGCGGCTGGGGCTGCCGTCGGAGAATATCCTTGCGGTGACGATGCCGGGGTTTGGTACGACCGACCGCACCTATCACAACGCCCTTGAATTGATCGCGTCGCTGGGTGCGACCCTCAAGGAGGTCGACATCCGTCCTGCCTGCATCCAGCATATGAAGGATATTGGTCAGGACCCGGATGTCCATGATATCACCTACGAAAATACCCAGGCAAGACAGCGCACCTATATTCTGATGGACCTTGCCAATAAGATTGGCGGGATTCTGGTCGGTACCGGCGATCTGTCGGAGCTTGCGATGGGCTGGTGCACCTATAACGGCGACCATATGAGTATGTACGGTGTCAACGCTTCGGTCCCCAAGACGCTGGTCCGCCATCTGGTAGGGTATGTCGCGTCGGTATCGGACGAGCGGACTAAAGCGGTTCTGGAAGATGTGCTGGATACGCCGGTTTCCCCCGAGCTGCTGCCGCCTGATGCCAACGGCGAAATCAAGCAGAAGACGGAGGATACCATCGGGCCGTATGAACTGCATGACTTTTTCCTCTATCACTTTATGCGGTTTGGATGTGAGCGGGAAAAACTGCGTTTTCTTGCTTTGCGGGCGTTTGAGGGACGGTACGGCGAGGCGACGGTCGATAAATGGCTGGCAGCCTTTTACCGCCGGTTCTTTATCAGCCAGTTCAAACGCAGCTGTGTTCCTGATTCTCCGAAGGTCGGTTCGGTCAGCCTGTCGCCCCGCGGCGACTGGCGGATGCCGTCGGATGCTGACAGAAGCAGCTGGGAAATCTGATCTTGTGAATAATCCCTGAAATGAAAAGGCCTGTTGCAAAACGGAATTTTGCAACAGGCCATTTTTACATGTATAAATAATCATCCTGGAAACACAAACTATTTTTTGACGGCGGTTGCCTGATGGCCGGCACCTGGTTCCGGGTCACAGTTTGTATAGATCTTTTGGACAGACATACCGGTACCGTCCTGGTTCAGCGTCATCCGCAGCTGGTAGGCATAGCAGGTCTCCGGCATTCGGCATTCAAACAGCAGGACGTTGTCTTTCTCAAAGCTGCATGCCATCTCCAGCATCGAAACCGGATTGCGCGGAAAGACAGCCCGGTTTCTTCTGGCCGCACCGTCCATTCCGGCGGACAGCCGCTGTATCCGGTTTCCTTCCCGGACTGTCAGGATACATTCGTCGCCTTCGAATGCAAGGGAAAAACTGTCGATCAGGTCGACCGGGAAATACCGCTGCATGATTCCGCCGGTCACCAGTCCAATATGCATCCGTCCGTCGGTGACCACCCATTCGCCGGTAAAATCCTTTTTGTTTCCATGGGGGGAGAAGCGGGGAGCGGGAAGTGACAGGCAAGCAAGCCGCTTTTGCAGTGCGCGGGCGTCGGCTTCGGTGCCCAGGTCACAGTCAACGCCGCTGTCCAACAGGTGATAAAAATACGAAAGAACTGTGTCAGCTTGCGGGCCGTCCATCGTCTGGTGAAGGATGATGACCATGTCTTCTTTCGGGGCGACAAAACCATATTGTCCCATCGCGCCGTCTGCCCGGAAACAGCCCGGTCGGGAGCACATCCACATCTGGAAGCCATAGCCCGAACTGGCTTCGGGCGAAGGACCGGGCCCGTTGTCAATCTGGCAGGTGGTCGCAAGTTGGACATATTCTTCCGACAGGATCCGCTCCCCGTCGCAGACACCGCCGTCCAGATATAGTTTCATCAGCCGGAGGTTGTCTTCCAGCGTCGCAAAAAGTCCGCTGCCGCCGATTTCCATTCCATCTGGCAGACGCATCCAGCCGAGGTGTTCCGGGTCAATGCCGATTTTCGGGAACAGATGCTCGGACAGGAAAGCATGCAGCGTCTTTCCAGTCTTCTGGCGGATGATCGCCCCCAGCATGGTCGAACCGACACTGTTGTAGAAAAAGGCGCTGCCGGGCTGCCGGGTGATCGGGTGGCGCAAGAAATTGTCCACCCAGTCTCCGTCAAATCCGGGCAGGCTCTCCATACCCGTACCCATGCGGAGCAGATTACGGACGGTTAGCTGGTCGCTGAAAGGCTGTTTTTCCCCTTTTCCGGGAAAGATATCGGTCAGCTTTTCATCCAGCGAAACCAGCCCCAGACGGCAGGCGATTCCGATGGCAGTCGCGGCGTAGGTTTTGGTAAAGGACTGCATACCGTGGTTGATGCCGGGGGCGTATGGCTTCCAAGCGCCTTCAGCACAGACCTTGCCATGCCGCATGATCAGAATGCCATGTGGTTCGGTCAAACCGCTCTCCAGTTCGTCCAGCAGCCGCAAAATGGCCTTACTGGATACACCGGCCTGTTCGGGAATGATACGTTCAAAATCTTTCATGTTTTTCTCCATTCCGTTTGCTGTCAGAAGGTTGAATTGCAGACTCTGTTGTTTTATGATAGCATGGATGGAGAAGGATTGCAAGAAAGCGGAAGAAAAACACCGGAAAATCGGGAGAAAAACACTTTTTGTGCAAAACATTTGATTTATCTGGCTGGTTGTGTATTGAC
>DVLN01000159.1 GCA_018715465.1 Candidatus Faecivivens stercorigallinarum
CCAGCCCATCCAGCTGTGTCTTCCAGATCATGGAAAACAATTCTTCCAGCCTTTGTGTCTCCCCTTTGATATAGAGGTAGCCAAACAATGCCTCCAAACCGGTTGCAGCGCGATAGGTCGCAGGGTCTGCATTTTTGGGAATATTGTTATGGGTATTGCGTCCCCGACGAAAGATGGCCGCTTCTTCTTCGGTCAGTACAGCCTCGATCTGATGGTATCCTTCTGCCTGGGCCGAAGCGCAGACATGATGTACCGTCAGCTGATGCAATTTTTGCACCGGAGCGTTTCCGGCCTCAAGGATTTTTGTCCTGACCATCAGCTCAAATACTGCGTCGCCAACATATGCCAGCACCAGCGGACTGAGCTGCTTGGGGTTTGTGATATTGGCAATTTCCAGAACGGTTCTCCCCTTTCCGGTTTACTTAGCGGATATATTCAAACTGGAAACCAAAGATATCGACCGTCTGGCCTTCCTGGATGCCCATTTCGTCCAGTTTGTCGATGATTCCACAGTCGCGCAGCACCCGCTGGAAGTATTGCAGAGAAGCATAGTCGTCCATATTGACGGTCGAGAGGATCTGTTCCAGCCAGTCTGCTTCGACATAAAAGATACCGTTTTCTTCGGTGATCTCATATTTGGAACGGTCACCCAATCCGGCTTTAGGCAGTTCATGGACATATTCTGTCTCATAAACACGGACAGGCGGCAGCGTCTGCAGCTGGTCAATGACTTCCTGGATCAGCTCTTTCACACCGGTGCGGCTGGCAGCGATGATCGGGAAAAACGGGATTCCCTTTGCTTCAATATATTGACGGAACCGTTCAATCTGTTCCTCTGTCGCCAGGTCGCACTTATTTGCAGCGACGATCTGGGGACGGGAACCCAGTTCCTCGTCGAAGTTGCGCAGTTCAAAGTTGATCTTTTCAAAATCTTCGATCGGATCGCGCCCTTCAATACCCGAAACATCAACCACATGGATGATCAGACGGCAGCGGTCGACATGGCGCAGAAAATCATGCCCCAGTCCAACCCCTTCGCTGGCACCTTCCACCAGTCCGGGAATATCCGCCATGACAAAGGTTTTACCCTCTTCACCATAGCCAACAACGCCCAGAATCGGCGAAAGGGTCGTGAAATGATAGTTAGCGATCTTGGGTTTTGCACCGCTGACCATTGAGATCAACGTGCTTTTGCCAACGTTTGGGAACCCAACCAAACCGACATCCGCCAACAGTTTAAGCTCTAACTGTAAAGTAAAGCTCTCACCCGGTACGCCCGGTTTCGCAAAACGGGGAATCTGACGGGTGGAGGTTGCAAAATGCTGATTGCCAGCACCGCCTTTACCGCCTTTGGCGATAACGACCCGGTCAACACCCGAAAGGTCTGCCATAATCTGGCCGCTTTCCGCCTCCCGGACGATTGTTCCCTCGGGAACCGGAATGATCAGATCCTGACCAGAACGACCGGTACAGTTGCGGCTGGACCCGGGTGCTCCATGTTCCGCCTGATATTTCTTTTTATAACGGAATTTTTCCAACGTGTTCAGGTTTTTGTCCACGACAAAAATGACGTCACCGCCCCGTCCGCCGTCGCCGCCGTCCGGTCCGCCTGCCGCCACATATTTCTCACGATGGAACGAAACGGCTCCGTTGCCTCCGTTTCCTGCCTTTACAAAAATCGTCGCACGATCTATAAACATGGATTTTTCCTTTCTGCCATCCGGTCTTCTTTCCATGGTATGCCCGCCATCCGGCAAGGCTATACCTGCAAACAAAACTTTATGCAAAAACCAAAACAAGAACCCCGAGCGTTACGCCCGAGGTTCTGGACTTTTCTTATTGAGCGGGATAAACGCTGACTTTTTTACGGTCGCGGCCAACACGTTCAAATTTGACTTTTCCGTCAACCAGAGCGAAAAGAGTGTCATCGCTGCCGATGCCAACATTTTCACCGGGATGGATATGGGTTCCACGCTGACGAACCAGAATGTTGCCGGCGAGAACTGCCTGTCCGTCGGCACGTTTTACGCCCAGTCTCTTGGACTCGGAGTCACGGCCGTTCTTAGTAGAACCAGCGCCCTTTTTATGAGCAAAGAACTGAATGCTGATCTTTAACATGGGTTACACCTCCGTACAAGTAAGTTTGACATTTTTCGGATAATCCTCCGCCAACACCGAAAGGTGCAGACGCAGTGCCTTCAAAAAAGCCTCTGCATCTTCTCCAGGAAGGCTATCCATCTTCAGCGAAACCGTATCGTTTTCTGCGGTCACCTGGGCTTTTGCCCCGAGAACCTCAGTAATACCGTTTGCTGTCAGCTGAACCGCAGAGCTGACGGCTGCGCAGACAATATCTTCACCTGCATCCGCATATCCGGCGTGACCGGATACCGAAAAGCCTGTCAGACGGCCAGCCTTGGAGAAAAACTCTGCCCGAATCATAATCAGGCGTTAATGGAGTCGATTCTTACCTGGGTGTAAGGCTGTCTATGACCCATTTTACGCTTTTCGTTCTTCTTGGCTTTGTAGGTGAAAACAGTGATCTTCTTGGACTTGCCGTTCTTCAGAACAGTAGCTTCGATCGAAGCGCCGTCAACATAAGGAGAGCCGACCTTGACACCATTCTCGTCAGAAATCATAACGACTTTGTCGATCGAGATCTTGGAATCAGCTTCACACTCGAGCTTCTCAACAAAAACGACGTCTCCAACCTGAACACGATACTGCTTTCCGCCAGTTTCCATAACTGCGTACATCACAAGGCACCTGCCTTTACTATAAACTCGCCATTCTCAAGGCGTCGGGTACTTCCCGATCTTTGTTGCCCGGAACAAGCGGCAGTAATATTATAGCATTTCCTGCCAGTCTTGTCAAAGGTTTTTTGTGAATTTCAGAGATTCTCCCCTTTGGACAAGATTCCGGCTGAAAAAGCCTAACATTTACATCATTTGCCCAAATACGCCGATAAAACTTCTGCGGCTGCCCGCACAATCTGAGCGCATGGACGGTTTTGATAATACCCTTCGGTTCTTGCCTCAGGGACCGGAGGTTCCGGATCGCGGGGCTTGCCGAGGATATCAGCGCAGATATAACTGTCATGTCCGTTATTTGCTGCGAACTTCTGAATCAGCTGCTGGCCTGTCGTATATAATGCGGTTTTTCCTGCATCATCTTCAGGCGAAGAATACCCTTCCAGCCGCCCAAGAATGAACATCATCCCTGAAACCGCACCGCACATCTCCCGCATCCGACAGATTCCTCCGCCAAACCCGGAAACCGTTTTCGCCAGCTCGTCCGCATCCATCCCCGACAAATCGGCAAACGCAAGTGCAACCGACTGGGGACAGTTATACCCGGACAGAAACAATTTTTCTGCCCTTTTACCTCTTTCTTCAGGAGTCATCTATCTTCTCCCGCTTACTTCAGCAGCGACTCGATCTTTTCGGCAGCGCCATCCAGCCAGTCACCCTCAAACAGCTCGATTGCGCCCTTATCGGCAGCAGCTGCAATTGCAGGGGTAAACGGCAGGCGGCCCAGTACCGGCAGATCATATTTGGCAGCAGTTTCTTCGATATGGCTCTTGCCGAAAACTTCGATCTTCTTTCCGCAATCGGGGCAGACGATATAACTCATGTTCTCGACCAGCCCAAGAACCGGGACATTCATTGTTTCCGCCATCCGTACGGCCTTTTCGACGATCATCGAAACCAGCTCCTGGGGAGAAGCGACAACGATAATACCGTCCAGCGGGATGGACTGGAAGACGGTCAGCGGTACGTCGCCCGTTCCGGGAGGCATGTCGACAAACATAAAGTCTACGTCGTTCCAGATAACGTCGGTCCAAAACTGTTTGACGGTACCAGCAATGACCGGACCTCTCCAGACAACCGGCATGGTCTCATCTTCCAGCAGCAGGTTGAGCGACATCACCTGGATACCAGTCTTGGTCTCAACCGGCAGGATGCCAAAGTCATTTGCGGTTGCACGTTCGTGCAGACCGAAAACCTTCGGAATAGACGGACCGGTGATGTCCGCGTCCAAAACGGCCACGCCGTAATCTTTTCTTCTCAAGGTGGTTGCGAGCATCGAGGTAACCATAGATTTACCGACGCCGCCCTTACCGCTTACAACACCGATAACCTTCTTGATGGAAGAAAGCGCATTGGGTTTTTCCAAAAAGCTCTCGGGATTCTGACGGGAGGAGCAGTTTTCGCTGCAGGAGCCACAATCATGATTGCATTCGCTCATGAAATAACTTCCTTTCTTTTCTTCGGGTACCAATGTACCCTGATTCCTTTATTTCTGTCAAGCCGGGGGCTTACCCCGGCTGATGGCAGCTGAGTATATTGAGCGCCGGTTATGCTTTGGCGCTGAAAGAATAGATTGTCTGCTGATCGTAAGTCTCCCCGGCTTTTAATACCGGAGAAGCAAACGAAGTGCAGGCCATCGAATTCGGGAAATGCTGGGTTTCCAGGCAGAAGCCACTGCGTTTCCCATAGGAATGTCCATTTTTCCCAGTGTGAGGGGCAATCATATTGCCGGTATACAGCTGAACGCCCGGCTGTGTTGTCAGCACAGTCATCTGAATGCCGGTGCGCGAGCAGATAGCCGACGCCACCTCTTTTAGTTCTGGTGACGAGTCGAGCACAAAGTTGTGGTCATATCCAGCGCCATTGTGCAGCTGTTCATCATCAGCGCCGATATCCTGCCCGATCGGTTTCGCAACACGGAAGTCAAAAGGTGTTCCTTCGACCGGGATAATCTTCTCGATCGTCAGACCGTTATTGTCTACCGCGGTATACCCCTGCGCATTCAGTCTCAACAGGTGATCTTCAATATTGCCATTACCCTCACCGGCGAGGTTAAAATAAGCATGGTTGGTCAGATTGATCACCGTATCTGCATCCGAGACAGCCTGATAGTGGATTTTCAGTGCAGATCCATCCAGCGTATACCAAACAGTGACCGTCAGGTTGCCGGGATAACCTTCTTCTCCGTCTGCGGAAAAGAGGTTCAGCCGCAGGGTATCTTCTCCCTGCTGTTCAACGTCCCAAAGTTTCCAGTTAAAACCGTCCTTACCGCCATGCAGGTGGTTGGGACCATCGTTTGCATACAGCGGATATTCCTTACCGTTGAGGGTAAAGGATGCACCACCGATTCGGTTGCCAAACCGTCCGATCAGCGCGCCAAAATAGCAGCCGCGGTTTTCTTCACACTGCTCTGTGGTATCGTGTCCCAGCACGACGTCGGTCATCTTTCCATCCTTGTCTGTGACACAAAGCGACTGAATAATGCCGCCAAGGTTTAAAATGGAAACAGAAGCACTGGGATTGGAAATCGTATACTGGAAAACTTCACGGCCATCCGAAAGTTTTCCAAAAAATTTCTGTGTAATCATTTTGCCTCCTCCAAAACTGCATCCTGCTGAAGTAAACGGACCATATCCCGATGGGGACAGTGTTCATCCATATATTCTTCCGAAGTAACTGTAAATCCGTTTTTCTGATAGAAGCCGACCGCCTGACACTGAGCGGAAAGGATCATTCCGTCCCCGCCAAACGAGCGGACCTGTTCGGCCACCGCATCCATCAGCCTGCTGCCAAGATGCAGTTTTCGATATGCAGGCAGCACTGCCACCCGGCCGACATGCCACATCTTCCCTTCATCCGGGAAAATCCGCGCACATCCGGCTGCTTTTCCATCCACTGTCAGCAAAAGATGCCAGCAGGTGTTGTCTGTATCGTCAAATTCATTCTGAAAGCCCTGCTCCTTCATGAATACCGCCTCCCGGATGGAAAATACCGGAGACAGATCATCAGGAGCATGCAGCCATTTTGTCTCAATTGTCATCTGCAATTCCTTCGATTCTCTTTCTGGGAGTTACTGTATAAAGGGTGGTTTACGCCCCGACAAATGGGAAGTTAC
>DVLN01000160.1 GCA_018715465.1 Candidatus Faecivivens stercorigallinarum
AACCGGTAAACGACACAAATGAGCAGTCTGCCGCGATTTTCCCGGTATTTTTTGCTATTTTTCAGTCAGCTTTTGTACCATGTCTGTCATTGGATGACATCTGCCTGTTTCGACAAAAATACCCCGCCGGTGTTCCGACGGGGTAGCAAAGTGCAAATAACACAGTGCAATTTGCACGGTGTAATTTGTTATCCGACCTGACGGCCGAGAGCAAACGCCTTTTCGTTCATCTCAACAAATTTTGCCGGGACGACCGCTTCGAGCGCCGCAATCCATTCGCTTTCCGGGATTTCGGGGAAGTAGTGGGAGAGCCTTCCCATCAGGACGATGTTGACCGCCTTGATAGAACCGGCCTCTTTTGCGAGGTCAAGGGCAGGCACAGCGTCTACTTTTGCCCCGGTAGCCTTCATCTTTTCGATCAGGTTTTCCGGGTATTTTGCGGCACCGGTGACAACCGGCATCGGGTCGATTTCCTGATCGGAGAGGATGATCTGTCCATCTTCCCGCAGGTAGGAGAGCCATCTTGCGGCCTCCAGCTTTTCAAACGAGAGGATAAAGTCAGCTTCTCCTTTGTCGATCAGCGGCGAGGCAACTTTGTCACCGAACCGGACGTAGGTGACAACACTGCCGCCGCGCTGGCTCATGCCGTGGACTTCCGATACCTTTACATCATATCCAACATTCATCAGCAGCCGGCCCAGCATTTTGCTTGCGAGCAGCGTACCTTGACCGCCGACGCCTACAATCATGATATTTCTGGTCATATCCTGTTTTCCTTCCTTTCCTTTACTCAGCGGACGAGCGCGTTAAAGTGGCAGAGCTGCTGGCAGACGCCGCAGCCGACACAGAGCGTCTCATCAATGACCGCCTTGCCGTCCCGGATGCTGATAGACGGGCAGCCCATCTTCATACATGCCTTGCAGCCGCGGCAGTTGTCTGTGTCGACATGGAGCGGGGGAGCGGTCTTGACCGATTTGAGCAGGACGCAGGGACGGCGGCTGATAATGACCGAAGGCTCGTCCACAGCCAGTTCCTCTTTAACTGCCTTGTCACATGCGGCAAGGTCATACGGATCAACCACCCGTACACGGTTAATGCCCATAGCATGACAGAGTGCTTCCAGGTCAATTTTACCTGCCGGATCGCCTTTGATGTTGTAGCCGGTAGTCGGGTTCTGCTGATGGCCGGTCATGCCGGTGATTGAGTTGTCAAGGATGATGACAGTCGAAGCCGACTGATTGTAGGCGATATTGGCAAGACTGGTCATGCCGGAATGGACAAAGGTGGAATCGCCGATGACCGACACGGTTTTATTCTGGGATTCTTTGCCGAGTGCGACATTGAAGCCGTGTTCCGCCGAAACGGAAGCACCCATGCAGATGTTGATATCCATTGCCAGCAGCGGTGCAGCACTTCCCAGCGTATAGCAGCCGATATCGCCGATAACGGTGCAGTTCTGTTTCATCAGGGTGTAGAACATACCTCTGTGCGGACATCCCGAGCACATGACAGGAGGACGGACCGGGATCGGTTCCCCAAGACTGCGGGGAGCAGGTACTTCCATCCCAAATTTTTCTGCGAGCAGGTTCTGAGAGAACTCATCGCACATCGGCAGGATATCCTTGCCGGACACTTCCAGTCCGAGCTGGCGGCAATGTTCTTCGAAAAACGGGTCCAGTTCCTCGACGACGACCAGTTTTTCCACCTTTGCGGCGAAATCACGGATCAATTTTTCCGGCAGCGGCCAGATCATGCCCAGTTTCAGCACGCTGACCGAATCGCCGAAGACTTCCTTTACATACTGGTAGCTGGTCGACGAGGTGATGATGCCCATTTTGGTACCGCCCATTTCCATCCGGTTAATTGGTGCGGTTTCAGCGTATTCAATCAGCTTCTGAGTACGCTGTTCAACGATTGGATGGCGGACTTTTGCGTTTGCGGGGGTCATGACGTTATGTACATCCTTGACGTAAGGAATTGTATCCCGTTCCACCCGTTCGCTGGTTTCAACGACTGACTGGGAATGGGCGATACGGGTGCACATTTTCAGGAAAACGGGGGTATTGTACTCTTCCGACAGATCAAATGCCAGTTTGGTGAAGGCGAGTGCTTCAGCACTGTCGGCCGGTTCCAGCATCGGGATTTTGGAAGCACGAGCGTAATGGCGGGAGTCCTGTTCATTCTGGGAAGAGTGCATTCCGGGGTCATCGGCGACACAGATGACCATACCGCCTCTGACACCGATATAGGAGATCGAGAAGACCGGGTCAGCGGCGACGTTGAGACCAACATGTTTCATTGCACAACTGCTCCGTACACCGGCCAGGCTCGCACCAAAGGCCGATTCAACAGCGACCTTTTCATTGGGCGCCCATTCACAGTAGATTTCGGGGAATTTGACAGCCTCTTCGGTGATTTCGGTCGAAGGGGTTCCCGGGTAGCTGGAGACGACCTTGCATCCAGCCTCATACATGCCGCGCGCGACAGCGGCATTGCCAAGCATTAACTCTTTCATCTGGCATAATTCCTTCCATAGTGTTAAATATTGTATAGATGTACAGCAAGAGCCCTGACCGGCCGGGAGAGAATCCCACAGGTCAGGGCAGACAGAGCTGTATCAATATTGACTGACCATCATTACCCTACAATTGTACCATAACCGACAGACGATTGCAAGGCTTTAACGCGACAGCGTATTATCGTGCCGCTTAATCACCGGCGGTGATGCCGGATTCTTTGCCGACCAGACGATCAGCAGAGAACATCTCACGGAGTTTCGGCTTTTCGATCTTTCCGGTCGCGTTGCGGGGGACATCCATAAAGATGATCTTACGGGGGCGTTTGTATCTGGGCATACCGAGACAGAAGCGGTTGATATCTTCTTCTGTGCACTGAACCCCTTTCTTGACCTGGACGATTGCGGCCGCGATTTCACCCAGCCGCTTGTCCGGCAGCCCGATGACCGCAACGTCGCTGACATACGGACAGGCGCGGATAAAGTCCTCGATCTGGACCGGGTAGAGGTTTTCGCCGCCGGTGATGATGACATCCTTTTTGCGGTCGACCAGATAATAAAATCCGTCCTTGTCCTGCATCGCCATATCGCCGGTATACAGCCAGCCATCTTTCAGCACTGCGGCTGTAGCGGCGGGGTCGTTGTAGTAGCAGGTCATCACGCCGGGGCCTTTGACGCAGAGTTCGCCGACATCACCCTGTTTGACTTCCTGGCCGTTGTCCATGATCTTGACCTGCCATCCGTAGCCGGGAACGCCGATCGCGCCGACCTTTTCGATGTTTTCGACCCCAAGATGGACACAGCCAGGCCCGATGGATTCCGACAGGCCGTAGTTGGTGTCATACTGGTGATTGGGAAATACCTCTTTCCAGCGTTTAATCAAAGACGGGGGGACCGGCTGCGCGCCAATGTGCATCAGCCGCCACTGGGACAGCTCGTAATCTTCCAGATGGATTTCGCCCCGGTCGATTGCATCGAGGATATCCTGTGCCCACGGAACCAGCAGCCAGACGATGGTACATTTTTCCCTTGATACCGCGTCGAGGATAAACTGCGGCTTGGTTCCTTTGAGCAGGACAGCTCTTCCGCCCTCAAGGAACGAACCCATCCAGTGCATTTTCGCACCGGTATGATAAAGCGGCGGGATGCAAAGGAAGACGTCGTCATGGGTCTGGGAGTGGTGGTGCTGTTCCACCTTGCAGGCGTGCATCAGACTTTCATGGTTGTGCAGGATAGCTTTTGGGAAACCGGTCGTACCGGACGAAAAGTAGATAACCGCGTCATCCTGGTCGGACAGCTTGATCATCGGGGACTGGCTGGAGCAGTTGGCAGTCAGCAGGTTGTAACTTTCGGCAAAGGTGGGGCAGTGGTCGCCGACAAAGAAGAGCAGCCGCCCCTTCATGATCCGGTCGGCGATTTCCTCGACACGTCCGATAAATTCCGGCCCGAACAGCAAAACATTTGCCTCCGACAGATTCAGGCAGTATTCGATTTCATCCGACGAGAAACGGAAGTTCATCGGGACGGCGAGCGCACCGGTTTTGAGGATACCGAAATAGATCGGCAGCCACTCAATGCCGTTCATCAGCAGGATTGCGACCTTGTCGCCTCTGCCGATGCCCCGGGAGAGCAGCATGTTTGCAAACCGGTTTGCCTTTTCGTTGAAGACGTTCCAGGTAATTTCCCGTCGATAGCAAGAGGAAGCAGTCGGCTGAATCAGTTCATAATCCTTCCAGGTTCGGCGGTCGTCGGGAACCTCAGGGTTCAGTTCAACGAGCGCGACTTCATCACCATACAGTGTACAGTTGCGTTCCAGAATTTCGGTAATTGGCATGAAAAACATCCCTTCTAAAATACCGGCTGTCAGCGGGACACCGGATTGATTCTCTCATTTGCTGCATAGATACTTTTGCCATTTTACGCGACTATGCGTTAAAGTATCAAACGGTAAGTATA
>DVLN01000161.1 GCA_018715465.1 Candidatus Faecivivens stercorigallinarum
GCTGTCATCAGACAAATCCTTTGCTCATTTCATTCTGTTGCCAGATTGGTACCCCATCCGCCGCCTGTTTACTGAAAATTTCCATCCCCATCCTACATTTTTCACATTCGGATGGTATATTAAATGATAGAAAGGCTGCGGATGGACAATATATTCTGCGGCCATATTCCCATACTGTGAACACCCGTAAATAAAAGGAAAGGAAGTACGCCTGATGAAAAAAATTGCTGTCATTGTCGCTGTCCTCGCCGGTATTGCCGCCGCAATTGCCGTCATCTGCTCGTATTGCCGCCGCAGCGATGATTATTGCAGCGTCGAGATCCCATTTGGACATAACTGATGCTTGACAAAGCCTGGGACTGGTGTTAGAATATTGTTGTATATAGGAAACAGTATGGCAGAATGAGTACCTTTTTGTCCGTTCCAAAGAGAGTATGCGGCTGGTGTGAGCATATGTGCGGTGATCTGGGAAGATGGTTCTGTCGGTAAGCAAACGCATCTGCGGCTGTTTGCCTCTGGCCTGCCCGAGCTGATGGCAAGGGTACGACGGGGCTGCCCGTTACAGCAGAAGGGTATCGCGTCTGCCGTACCCGCAAAGGTCATCTCCCGTGAGGGAATGACGAATTGAAGTGGTAACACGGGAAAGTATCCCCGTCTTCAGCGATGAAGACGGGGTTTTTGTTTTCCCAGATATTTTTGAGAGGATGAACACCATCTATGGAAAAGAAAAAGTTCTACATGACGACGGCGATTGCCTACACCTCGTCCAAACCTCATATCGGCAACACCTATGAGATCGTACTGGCCGACGCTATCGCCCGTCACAAACGGATGGAAGGCTACGATGTCTTCCTCTGCACCGGTACCGACGAACACGGTCAGAAGATCGAGGAAAAAGCCAACGCTGCCGGCATCACCCCCAAGGAGCATGTCGACCGCATTTCTGCTGAGGTCAGAAGAATCTGGGATACGATGAACACCTCTTATGACTATTTCGTCCGTACCACCGACGACTACCATGAGAAAGCCGTCCAGAAGATCTTTAAACGGATGTACGAAAAGGGCGATATCTATAAGAGTGAGTATGAGGGAATGTACTGCACTCCCTGCGAATCCTTCTGGACCGAATCCCAGCTGAAAGACGGCTGCTGCCCTGACTGCGGCCGCCCGGTCAAGCCCGCAAAGGAAGAGGCATATTTCTTCAAGATGAGCAAATATGCCGACCGTCTGATCAAATATATTGAGGATAACCCCGACTTCATCGTCCCCGAATCCCGTAAAAAGGAAATGATCAACAACTTCCTCAAACCCGGTCTTCAGGACCTGTGCGTCTCCCGTACTTCCTTTAAATGGGGTATTCCGGTCGATTTCGACCCCCGTCATGTCGTCTACGTCTGGCTGGACGCACTGAACAACTATATCACTGCGATTGGTTATGACCCCGAGAAACAGACCGAGCAGTTTGAAAAGCTGTGGCCTGCTGACCTGCACATCATCGGCAAGGATATCCTCCGTTTCCACACCATCTACTGGCCGATCTTCCTGATGAGCATGGACCTTCCGCTCCCCAAACAGGTATTTGGTCATCCGTGGCTGCTGTTCGCCGCCGACAAGATGAGCAAATCCAAAGGAAATGTCATCTATGCCGACGATATGGTCAACCTGTTCGGCGTCGACGCAGTCCGTTATTATCTGCTAGCCGCAATGCCCTATGCCCAGGATGGCAACATCACCTATGAAATGTTCATCGCCAAATACAACACCGAACTTGCCAACACCCTCGGCAATCTGGTCAACCGTACCGTTTCGATGGTCAACAAGTATTTCGGCGGCGAAGTAAACGCTGCCGCGGTTGAAAATGATCTCGACCGTGAGCTGGCAGATACCGCACTGGATGCGGCAAAGGGTGTGCGCGAAGCAATGGACGCTTATCACACCGCTGACGCGCTGGCAAAGATCATCGCCCTCGCCCAGCGCAGCAACAAATATATCGACGAGACGACCCCCTGGTCGCTAGCAAAAGATGAAGCAAGCCTGCCGCGGCTGAAAACTGTCCTGTCCAACCTGATCGAAGCCATCCGGTATATCGGTATCCTGTCTGAGCCGTTCATGCCCGACACTTCCGCCTCGATTCTCAGCCAGATCGGTGCAGAAGACGGTGGCCTGGAATCGTTGGAAAACTTTGGTTCCGCTCCTGCCCGCAAGGTTGGCACTGCTCAGGCACTGTTTGCCCGTATTGATGAGAAAGCAATGATGGAACGGATTCAGAAAGAGATCGTTGAACCGCAGATCGCCGCCGCTGCTGCTGAAGCCGCAAAAGATGCAGCAACATCTGCTGCCCCCGCTGAAGAGGAAAAAGCAGAAGGCGTCGCCTTCCTGCCGGAAATCAAGATCGACGATTTCGGAAAAATCGACCTGCGTGTCGGCAAGATTGTCAGCTGTGAAAAGCTGAAAAAATCCCGTAAGTTGCTCAAGCTCCAGGTTGAAGACGGTGCAGGCACCCGTCAAATTCTGTCGGGTATTGCAAAATGGTATACCCCCGAAGACCTGATCGGCAAAAAGGCAATCTTTGTCGCCAACCTTGCCCCCGCGAAGCTGGCAGGCGAACTGTCCGAAAGCATGATCCTTGCGGCAGATGCTGGCGAAGATGACGTCCGCGTCATGTTTGTCGACGACTCTATCCCTACCGGCAGCCAAATCCACTAAGGCACAGTGCCTGTGCTCCCTTGTTCGCGTTGGTCGGCCGCGTCCCGACGGCCTCGGTCGCAATGGTAACAGTCTGAGCCAACGCGCCGGGTGGCGGGTCGCCACGGACTATTTCGCGTTGTTCGGCCGCGATGGTAACAGTCTGAGCCAACGCGCCGGGCAGGTTGTATAAGTGTTGTACAGTTCTTTTGCGCCCTCTACCCGGTGGTTTGACCGACGCGCAGAGCGTCGGGCCAATATTTTTCACCCAGCGGAATCGGTAATGATGTAAAAGTTTTACTCGATTTTTTCAAAAAATCGCAGGTCCAGGGCGGCGCATGGTTCGCAGAGCGAACCACACAGTTTCCAAAGGAAACTGTCTAGTTCCCATCGGGAACTGTGGTCGCATCTCCGCAGAGAGCGAAATCCCCTTCCCCAAAATCAGCACAGGACAGGGAGGGTCCATACACCGCAGTGTATGGACCCGTGGGAAGACCCTTGCAAGGGTCTTCCTTTGAAAAAGGCCCGCTCGATGCGGGTCTTTTTCAATAATCGCGAGGACAGCATTTTCGGTTTACGCAGTCAGGTGGGACTACGTGGGCCGGCACGGCGCTGACAAATTTTCGGCTGCTATCCCCCACCGACTGTCCGGTGGACAGTCGTGTGGCGGAAAAGTGTTTCGTTTTCTAATTGTTCGCCCAACATAAAGTATCCTATAGCACCATGCGCGTTGTATCGTGCCCTGTTTACAACAGAAAGAAGTGAAACTCATGATGACCATTGATAAACTCCCGATCTTAACGACACCCCGTCTGACCCTCCGCCGGTTCTCCCCGGATGATGGCCAGCAGATTTTTGACAACTACGCATCCGACCCAATGGTCGCACGGTACGTGACCTGGAATGCCCATACCTCACCGCAGCAAAGCAGCCAGCTGGCAAAATTTTTTCATGATGGCGGCGCCGGCCCGTTCCAGTGGGCAATCATTCTGAATGAGACCGGACAGCTGATCGGCAACATCAGCCTTGTCGAAACGGACGCTGACCAGAAAAACGGCACATTCGGCTATGTACTGGGGCAAAAATGGTGGAATATGGGATTGGCGACCGAAACACTGACCGAAATGCTGCGGTTTTTGTTTGAGGAATGCGGGTTTGACACCATTACCGGTGAATATGCCACTCAGAACCCCGCGTCTGGAAAGGTAATGGAAAAATGCGGGCTGGAATATGTCGGTCAGGACGTTAAAATGGTTCCAGCCAAAAATAATTTGCAGGTCGATATCATCATCCGCCGAATTACCCGTACCCGCTGGTATCAAATCAATCGAAAGGAACTGCCATGATTAAAGGACTTGAAGAATTTACCCCCAAATATCACGGGATTTTTGAAACCCACGCCCATTATGGCGACCATGTTTTTGACGGTGACAGGGAAGAACTGCTCTCTTCCCTGCCGGAACTTGGAGTTGACCGGGCCATCTGCGTTGGGTATGACCTGCCATCCTCCCAGAAGGCGGCAGAAATTGCCGGGCGTTTCCCGCACATCTATGCAGCCGTCGGCTTTCACCCGGAAAACCTGCATGAATACTCGGAAGAAGGGGTTCAGCAGATCGCACGGCTGCTGGAACAGCAAAAGGTTATCGCCATCGGTGAGATCGGACTGGACTATCATTGGAAAGAAATGCCGCCCGAGCTGCAAAAGCAGGCTTTTACCCGCCAGCTCCAGCTGGCAAGGGAACTGAACTTTCCAGTCATTATCCATGCCCGGGAAGCGACCGCCGACACGCTGGAAATTCTCGCAGATTTCAAGGAGGTGCGCGGGGTTCTGCACTGCTTCTCTGGTTCAGCTGAAACGGCAAAAATCGTGACCGGATGGGGCTTTTATATCGGTTTTACCGGCGTTCTGACCTTCAAAAATGCGAGGCAGCCGGTTGAAGCCTGCACCGAAGTCCCGATGGATAAGCTGCTTTTGGAAACCGACTGTCCATATATGGCCCCCATCCCCTGGCGCGGAAAGCGGAGCTGTTCTCCGATGATTCAGTCGACTGCCGAACGGATGGCAGAAATCAAAGGCGTCTCTCCCCAGCAGATGATTGACATTGCCGCAGAAAACGCCAGACGTCTGTTTGGCGTAGAATAGGCCGTTTTTGGGAAAAAACTGTCAAATATACGCAAATTCCCTTGTATTTCAGCCGATGTTTTGTTATAATAAAATATATGGTTTGTGACAGCGTCCTGCTGAAAAAGGAGGGAGCAAAAGATGGATATTAAAACCGGAAACGGGACTTTTTCGTTCCGGTGCCTGTCCGCCGGCTATTTTGTCGGAAAGGCAGGCTGGGTCTATCCGCGTGACCATGCCGGCAGTTTTAAACTGATCTATATGCTGCATGGAGAACTGAACATTCAGGAAGGGCTCTCCCCCTTTCATCTACAACCGGGTGATCTGCTGCTGCTTTCCTCCGCGCTTCCCCGCTTTGGGATGGCGCCAACTGATAAAAAGGTGTCTTTCTACTGGACAGAATTTGAGCTAAGTGACCCAGACGCGCTGGGTTTGCAGGTTTCCTGCAAGGTGAGTACTGAAAACAGACAGATCTCCAATCTTTTTGGGCATCTGCTTCTGATGAAGGAAAGCTACCCGGAGGACGCCGTCAATTTTGCGGCGCTGCTGCTAATGTCGGAAACGGCGGCCGTACAGCGCAACGCGGCTGTACGCTGCCCGCGAGTTTTACAGAACATCACCGAATGGATCAGGAAAAACATCAATACTCCTTTGACTGCGGCGGAGGTCGGCGAACATTTTTCCTACAACGCGGATTATCTGACCTCGCTGTTCAAGGAATATTTCGGCATCGGCCTGAAAGAGTATATCAACGATCTGAAACTCAAAAAGGCGGAAGAATATCTCAAGACCACCGACTGTCCGATTAAAGAGATCGCGGCGATGCTGGGGTTTGCCAGTGCCAATCAATTTATTAAATACTTCAGCTACCACCGCGGAATCTCTCCCCAACGCTACCGGCAGCGTTATTATAACCAGAAGATGTGAGAAAAAAGGACAAAGGTTTGTCAATCATTTTCCAAAAGAAAACGGTTGACACCCTTGTCCTTTTCTGGTATAATATTTCTTGTTGTGACGCGCGTTTATGTGTCACACATCCTTGCTCCGGTGAACTGCCGGGGCCGTAA
>DVLN01000162.1 GCA_018715465.1 Candidatus Faecivivens stercorigallinarum
TGATATGACGATTTCAAACTATATGATGGTTGAAAAGGTGATCCATACTTTCAGCCTGGACAGTCATTTGATGGACCTGATCCTGATCGGAGGTGATTTTATTGCCTGATGCGGTGAATCTGACTGGTGCAATTCAGAAGGTAGTCAGCAAGACACTCAAAGCAGCCAAGCTGTCAGATATATCGTATGGGACAGTAACTTCCACTGATCCTCTCAAAATCATGACTGATCAGAAGGTTGAATTGTATGAGAGGATGCTGGTGCTTACCCGCAACGTGACTGACTATGAGGTGGATATCGAAACCAGCTGGCAAACAGAAGAGAAGAGCGGCGGCAGTGGTGACGATTCCTTTGCATCCCACCGGCATAAGATCAGGGGACGCAAGAAGATGAAGGTTTATAATGCGCTGCAAACAGGCGATCGGGTGTTGCTGGTTCGGATGCAGAATACTCAGCAGCGGATTGTACTCGACCGAATCCAGCCGGCAGTCAAACTGGAAGGAGAGTGGGCGCTGTGAAGCAGAGCTTCACGACGCTGACGATTTTCCGGTGGAAAATCAACAAGGAAGTGATTGAAGATGATTCCAAAAACAGACGGAAGATTGCAGGCGGGAATTACCTTTGCTGTGCAGCCATCCAAAACAATCCGGTTAGAGGCCCGGACAGGGCGCCTTTCCGGACTGACAGACGGGCTTGCAGCGGTACAGCAGGCGGTCTATGTGATCTTGAATGTGGAGCGGTATACATATCTGATACATTCCCGGAATTTTGGTGTAGAGCTGAAAACGTTGTTCGGCAAACCAATGAACTGGGTCATTCCGGAGGTCAAACGTCGTATCCGGGAAGCACTTTTACAGGATGACCGAATCAACGAGGTGGACGAATTTGTCCTGACACCGGACCGGCATAAACTGGCGGTATCTTTTACCGTTCATTCAGTTTTTGGCGATTTTGAGGGGGCGACAGAAGTCAATGTATGAAGCAATCACCTATGAAAAGCTGGTCAGTGAGATGTTGGATACCGCGCTTGCCCAGACCAGTACCCGTCTGGATACACGGGAAGGGTCAATTCTCTGGTACGGTATTGCGCCGGCGGCTGTTGAGATACAAAACCTGTATATTCAGCTGGATTGGATTCTTGACCAGTCTTTTGCAGACACCGCTGCAAGGACCTACCTGATTCGTCGGGCAGCAGAAAGGGGCCTGTCTCCTTACCCTGCAACTCCATCGGTTATCCGTGCGGAATTTACACCAGCAGATCTGGAAGTGGCACTTGGAAGCCGCTTTTCAATGGGTCTGCTCAACTTCATTGTGACCGAGAAAGAGTCTGCTGGTGTGTATCAGCTGACCTGTGAAATGCCGGGCAGCGGTGGCAATCTGCTGGGGGAAGCATTACTCCCAATAGAGTATATTCCGGGTCTGAAAACCGCCAAAGCAACCGAACTGCTGATTCCCGGCGATGATGAGGAAGAAACAGAGCATTTCCGCGCCCGGTATATTGCCAGCCTTCGGTCACAGTCTTACGGCGGCAATATCGCCCAGTACAAAGAATGGGTGGAAACAATCGACGGGACCGGCGGCTGCAAGGTGTATCCGATCTGGAACGGCGGCGGCACGGTCAAGATCGTGGTCATCGACTCCACCTGGAAATCACCATCGCCCGAACTGATTGAACTGGTTCAGACAACGCTTGATCCGATTCCAAATCACGGTGAAGGCATCGGTCTGGCACCGATCGGACATACCGTTACCGTTGAGGGAGTAGCCGATAGGACGGTTAATATTTCTGTTCTCTTGACCTTTGCAGAAGGTTATGAATGGGAATCAGTCAGGGAGCAGGCAGAAACAGCTGTCGATGGGTATTTTGACGAACTGGCAAAAGAATGGGCAGATTCAGAACTTCCGTTGATTGTCCGTATCAGTCAGATTGAGGTTCGGCTGCTCGGAATCCCTGGAATCATTGATATTAGCGGTACGACGATCAATGATGCAGAAACCAACTTGCAGTTGGGTGCGGATGAAATACCAGTAAGGGGGACAATAAATGCGGCAACTGATTGATTACCTGCCGCCGGTCATGGCGGAGCTGCTGGAAATGCAGGGGATTACTTCAGCGGTACAGCCGCAGATCGATGCGTTATGGAATGAAACGGAATACCTGCTGGATGAGCTGTATATTCCGTATGCGTCCGGTATCGGGCTGAAAAGATGGGAAAAACTGCTGGGGCTGCCGTCTTCCGGCAGTGTCGAAAAGCGCAGGCAGGAGATTCTGCTGGTGCTGCAAAGCCGCCTTCCTTATACTGAAACTTTCCTGAAAGACTATCTGGAGGAAGTGCTGGGAGATGTAATTCTGACGGTGGATTATGGCCAGTATTCGATTTCGATTGAAGCTGGTTCGGAAAATGAAGAGATCCTGTCATCTCTCAGTGTTCAGCTACGGCAAATTATTTCCGCCAACATGGCGTTGTTTCTTGCAATTATGGAAGAGTATCTTGCCTGGATTTATACGGGCTGTTTACTCCAGGTAACTG
>DVLN01000001.1 GCA_018715465.1 Candidatus Faecivivens stercorigallinarum
GGATTCGGAAGCGGTGAAACAGGCAGAAGAGGTCTGTTCCGGCCTCAAAGGGGACATTGAAAAGGTTGCTGCCGTGTACAAATGGATCATAGACAATATTACGTATGATCTGGTAAAGGCTCAGACTGTCCAGCCCGGGTATCTGCCAAATCTGGACAGTATTCTGTCTTCCGGGAAAGGTATCTGCTTTGATTATGCGGCGCTAATGGCTGCGATGCTGCGCAGCCAGGGGGTTGCAACCAAACTGATTTGCGGTACCGTTTCTGCGGCCGACCTGAATCACGCCTGGAATGAGGTGTATCTGGAAGGAACGGGATGGGTCACCGTCAAGCTGTATTTCAGCGGAAACGCCTGGGAGAGAATGGACCCGACGTTTGCGGCTTCGGGTAATTCCAACATAGAACAGTATATCGGAGACGCATCCAACTATACTGGTCTGCGGGTTTACTGATAAATATAGTACTATATTTGCAAATACGGCAGAATGGTTGCGTGCTATTCTGCCGTGTGTTATAATAAAAACAACACCAGGTTCAGGCATTAGATGCTGGCTGCCCAGGCTGGGCAGCCTTTTTTGTATGGTAAAACCGTGATACAGAAAGGATGTTTCTCCATGCGGGTAAAAAATGACCAGACCAGGGTTCGCCGCGGTTCGGGCTCTTTTTCCAGAAAGTCCCTTCCACCGCAGGAACTCAGCTTTTTCTGTACGGAGATGGGGATGATGCTTCAATCGGGAATGACCATTTTTGATGGTATTGCCTCTCGTGCCGCCGCTGAACAGCGGCTTTCCAGCCGCTTGAATGGCGGTAAGGAAAAACGTCCCCGTACCCTTTTCGGTTTATTGTACCAGGATATGCAGCAGGGCAGTTCAATCAGTGAGGCAATGCAGCATACCGGTGTGTTCCCGGCGGATTTTGTCGGCATGATTCGGATTGGGGAAGAATCAGGTTCACTGGAAGAGGTGATGCAGGCGCTGGCGGCCCATTACCGGCGCAATAGTGAAGTGGCGGGCGAGATTCGTACGGCGCTGACCTATCCGGTTCTGACCCTGTGCATGATGGCGGTCATCCTTGGCATTCTGACCCGGGAGGTCTTTCCGGTATTTACCAGGATTTATGAAAGTCTGGGAAGTGGGCTGTCGGATGCGGCAGCAGCTTCGATTGCGGTTGGGAACGTCTGTGCAGGCGTGGTGGCGGTGCTGGCTGTCGTTTTACTGGCTGCTGCTGCCGGCGTCTGGCTGATGAAACGGACGGCATGGGGTGAGCGGCTGCTGGGAATAGTCCAGTCCTGCCTGCCCTTTTTCAGAAAAATTGGGCGTCAGCTGTCCTCTGCCCGTGCTGCTGACAGTTTGGCGATGATGTTGCAGGCCGGGTATGACGTACAGGAAAGCCTGCTTAAGATTTCCCAGTCTCTGGCTGATCCGTCAGCAGCTGCCGGACTGCGGCGATGCAGAGAGCTGCTGGTCAATGGAAAAGACGGACAGGAGGTGCCGCTCAGTGATGCGCTGGCGGCGAGCGGGCTGTGGAACGCGACCGAGTGTCGAATGATTCAGAGCGGCGTTCAGTTTGGAAGCCTGGATACGGTTTTGAAGTATATTGCAGAAAACGGGATGAATCAGGCGGAAGAGGATGTGGCCAGAGCTGTTTCGTTGATCGAACCGGTTATGATTGCAATTACCGCCGTGCTGATCGGCAGTATCCTGTTGTCGGTTATCCTTCCGCTGTCTGGAATTATGGCAGCGATTGGATAAAGGGAGGATAGCAATGCATCTGTATCATATTCCTTTTCGGAAAAGGCTGGCACAGGCGGGAAAGGCTGTCGGCATATTGGTGATCATCGTCGCACTTTTACAGGGGGCAGTGATGTTTTCTCTCAGTGCCGGGCGGAGCACGATTGAACAGCAGCGTCAAGCGACGGAAGACGCAATTCGCCGGGCGGCAGTTAGCTGTTATTCGATCGAAGGGGTGTATCCCCAAAAGATAGACTATCTGATTGAACACTACGGATTGCAGGTGAATAATGAAAAATTTGCGGTAGAGTATCAGGCGATTGGCGACAATATTCTGCCGACCGTGATTGTCGGCATTCGTGGGGAAAACGCGTTTTGACAGGCGGAGGGATGCAAGTGAAGCAGAAAACAGGTGAGCTTGCAGCGTCGGGCAGAAGTTCTCTGACCATGCTGGTTGTATTGGTGCTGTTCGGCTTTTTCCTGACCGCATCCGCGCTGGTGACAGTTTCCGGGGCCAATGTGTATAAGAGCGTATCGGATGGGATGACAAATAACAGCACACTGCGCAGCAGCTATGCCTATCTCGCCAACCGTCTGAGAGGGAACGGAAGCGGATCGGCAGTTCTGATCGGACAGCTGGAAGGCAGTGAGGGTGATTTTGGCGAACTGACTACGCTGACAGAAGGCGATATGCTGATCTTGACCGATTATTACAGCGGTGACCGGTATTATACCCGTATATATGTTTATGATGGCTGGCTGCGGGAGAGTTTCCTTTGGGATATGACCGAGTTTTACCCCCAGGATGGGGAAAAGATTACTGAGGTGGACTCTTTTTATGTCTGGAAGGAGCAGAACCAGATCCGGTATACTTTTGACTGTGCAGATCAAACCGGAGCATTTGTGGCAACTGTCTGCCTGCGGGCCGATTGACGGGAGGCTGAGAGGATGGCAAAATCGGGAGGTTATACCTTTATTATCGAGATGCTGCTCGTGACCCTGTTCTTTTCATTGGCGGCGGCAATTCTGTTGCAGGTATTTGTCGCGGCAAGATTGCAGTCGGATGAAAATGTCGCAACAAACAGGGCTCTGATTGCCGCTCAATCGGCACTGGAGATCGCGCAGGCGGAGGATACGCCGGAACAGACGGTATGCTACTGGTATGACGCCGAATGGCAGCCGGTTGAGGACGCTGAGCAGGCGCGCTTTTGCGTGACGGTGTCCTGCGTGCTGGAGGAGTCTTCACCGGCAGCTGAACTGTATCTGCTGTCGGCTGAGACGGATGATTTACAAAACGACAGGCAGCTGCTCCCGATTCTGACGGACAGAAAAATACGGTACAGGGGGAACGGGCAATGAAACAGCTGGTCGGTATGACACAGATGAGCGGTGATATCTCCACCCCCCGGGAACAGAAAAAGGGCCTTGGCGGTATCGGAACAGGTATGCTGTCGGTTTTGATGGTACTGATTATTCTGCTGCTGACGGCATTTGCGGTGCTGTCCTATACAACAGCGGTCGCGGAAGCGAGACTGACAGAAAAGACGGTTCAGTCGGCGGAAGATTATTATACCGCCGACGCGGCGGCACAGAAGGTGCTGTTTATGCTGTATACCCAGGCAGAAGCGTGCAGCAGTGCCGACGAGTTTTTACAGACACTACCGCAGAGCAGCGGGCAGGCTGTCCTGGGCTGGCAGCAGGATGAAACGGGAGCCGGTTATCAGCTGACTTGTACCGTTCCGATTGACGAAGCAAGACAGCTGCGGATGCAGCTGTCGGTGGAAGACGCAGACGGGAAAGCGGGCCTGACTCTGACGCTGTACCGGGTAGAGAGTACGGCTGTCTGGGAGGATGAAAATATAAATGTCTGGGATGGGACCTGATGCAGGTCGGATGAGGCTGGAAAGATACAGGAGGAATTGGCTATGAATATTGCAAAGCTGCTGACAGATGATGCCGGGACGGAGGCGTTTGTCCGGGAAACTCTGCGTAAAGCGGTCTATGCGCCGACCGGTGAGGAACATAAGCCGGGTGGTTCACAGCCGCAGAAATCGTCCGCTTCGGACATCTTTATTGTCGCCAATGCCGGTATTGCGTTTAAATATCATGGCCGGTTGGAGTGGCCGTACGGAGACGGAAAACCAGATGACCACAATATGCTCGACGATTCGTTAAAGGATAACGAAACCTTTTTGCGGGAGCGGGCACAGAAAGAAGAAAACGGCTGTGTCTCTTTCCGGGATGCCGAAAAACTGGTGCGGGCGATTTACCGAATTGCATTTTCTTCCCCGTCAGCTGCGGAGGAACGCGCCCGGCATGAGCAGGCACTGTTTTCGATGGGGGATGATGACTTTTCCTTTTCGCTTCCCAACGTCGGAAGGTTCCGCTGCAATACCTATCGTCAGAGGGGCTCGCTCGCCTGTACCCTGCGTATCTTCCCCTTTGGCCTGCCGGATTTTTCCCGGATGCACTATCCCCCGCAGGTGACGAATCTTGCCAATTTGCAGCAGGGGCTGATTCTGGTGACCGGTCAGGCCGGAAGCGGCAAGTCGACAACTCTTGCCCACCTGATCGACCAGATCAACCACAATCCCGACCGAAGCGGGCATATTATCACCGTTGAAGACCCGATCGAGTATATCTATAAACATGGGTACAGTGTGATCTCCCAGCGGGAGGTGGAACATGATACCGAGACCTTTGCATCGGCACTCAAAGCGGTTTTGCGGCAGGCTCCGAATGTTATTCTGGTTGGTGAGATGCGGGACTTTGAAACGATTCAGACGGCTGTCACCGCGGCGGAGACCGGCCAGCTGGTTCTCTCGACGCTGCACACGCTGGATGTCGCCAATACTGTTGACCGCATTATCGACGTATTTCCGCCGTTGCAGCAGCAGCAGATTCGGATGCAGCTGTCAATGGTACTGAAAGCAGTGGTTTCGCAGGAGATGGTGGATGCCATTGCCCCCGACGGCAGTAAAATACGGGTTCCGTTGTTTGAAGTCATGCGGATCGACTCATCCATTGCTCCGCTGATCCGCACGGGCCGTACCCAGCAGCTGGGGAATTATTTCAAATATAATGCCGGCAATGGGATGCTGACCCGTGATGTCTGCCGCCGGCAGCTGGAGGCGCAGGGTATCCGGTTTATCGAATGACCGGTTGCAGGCTGTAAAGGAAAGGAAGGATTGCTTGAATGGCACAGACAGATACGCAGGAAAGTGAGCTCGCCAGTGCTCCGATCGGGCGGCTGCTCTTTAAGATGGCGCTGCCCTGTATTACAGCGCAAATTATCAACGCCCTTTATAACATCGTCGACCGTATGTATATCGGACGGATGGAAGGGGTTGGCAAGACGGCACTGGCAGGGGTCGGAATTGCGTTCCCGCTGATTATGATTATTTCAGCTTTTGCGTATCTGATCGGACAGGGCGGTGCACCGCTTGCTTCGATCAAACTTGGCGAACAGCGAAAAGATTATGCGGAAAAGATTCTCTCTCAGTGTTTTATGACCATGCTGGAGGTATCCGCTCTGCTGATGGTGGTGATTTACCTGGTCAAAACACCGCTATTGGTGGCGTTTGGTGCGTCAGACGCGACGCTTCCGTTTGCGGAGGATTATCTTTCGATCTACCTGCTGGGCACCTTTTTTGTCCAGATTTCGCTGGGCATGAACTTCTTTGTCACCGCACAGGGTTTTGCGTCGGTTTCGATGCGGACGACGCTGATCGGCGCGGTCGTCAATATCGTTCTCGATCCGCTGTTTATCTTCGTTTTCGGACTGGGCGTTAAAGGTGCTGCAATTGCGACGGTTATTGCGCAGGCAGCGTCGGCGGTGTGGGTACTGACCTTTTTGTTTGGAAGAAAGACAACCCTCCGCATCAGAAAAGAATATATCCGCCCCCAGTGGCAGATCCTGAAACCTGTCATCGCATTGGGACTGTCTCCGTTTATCATGAATGTGACGGAAAGTGCGATCCAGATTGTCTTTACTTCGGGAATGCAGAAGTATGGCGGAGACGATTATGTGTCGGTCGTCTCGCTGTTGGTGACCTGTATGTCGGTACTGACGATGCCGATGATGGGCATGTGCCAGGGGGCACAGCCGATCACCAGTTATAACTATGGTGCCGGCAATACCGCACGTGTCCGGCGTACCTTCCGGCTGCTGATCGCCTGTAATGCAGTCTACTGCTTTTTGCTGTGGGGGCTGATTCAGTTGCTCCCAACGGTGGTGATCCGGCTGTTCAGCAGCGACATGACCCTGCTGGATATCGGAGCGCATGGAGCGCGGATTTTCCTGTTCGGTGTGATTACAATGTTTGGACAGAATGCCTGCCAGAACACCTTCCTTGCGCTGGGAGAAGCAAAGATTTCGATGTTCTGCGCATTGCTGCGTAAGGTGTTTCTGCTGATTCCGCTGGCACTGATTCTGCCGGTGATTTTTACTTCGACTGGTTTGCTTCCGGCAACCGATGGCATCTTCCTTTCGGAACCGATCGCCGATATATTGGCTTCAACCATTACGACGACCATTTTTTTCTTCCGGTTCCGGCATATTCTCAGAGGTATGGAAAAACAAAATGCCAAATGATTGTGTGCAGACGACTGTTATGCAATATGCGCAATCAAAACTTTCAAAATTTGGCAAACTGCTATTTTTTAAAAAACCATTGACAACCTTTTTTTTACGTGCTAATATATCACCATAACCAAAAAAACAAACCGATGATGTGGATATCAAACAGGATATGCGCTTCCAGAGAGCGGGCGATGATGGGAATCCCGCAGTAAGCAGCCTGCAAATGGACCACGGAGGGTGAGGTGAACGGTGCCGGGTTCCGGCTCCCAGTACCTGAGACGTATGCCTGCGTTAAAGGCCGGGAATGTGCTAGCATTTCGGAGAGTGGTCGGTTCTGTTCGCAGGGATACTATCGGTATATCTGTGGGAGAACGGCAATTAAGGTGGTACCGCAGATTGTAGATCTGTCCTTAATTTTAAGGACAGATCTTTTTGTTTTTAAGCGGAAACCCTTTCCGACCGGCATGTTTTCCTTCGCCTCTTTGTGCGTGGGGCGTCGGGCGTCAAAAAATCAACCGCACAGGAAAGGGTTATTACCATGACAGAAAAGAGAGTAGTCAATGTAGTTCACCAGGAAGGCCTGAAAAACCTGAACAATCTGCTGTTTGTCGGCGTGATGATGGCGGTCGGCGTCGTTTTGCGGCTGTGCGCCGGATTTCTGGCGGTTGCGGGGATGCACCCGAATTTCTTGATCGCGACCTATTGCCTGTCGCTGCTGATCGTCCGGCCAAAACTGCATGAAGCGGCCATTATCGGCCTGATCTCCGGCTGTATCAGCCAGATCGGAACCAGCATGCCCTGGATCAATATTCTGAGTGAGACAATCGGTGCGGTGACCATGGCGCTGCTGATCATGCTGCCGCTGCCTGCGCTGCTGCGTCCGGTTGTTACAACCTTTCTGACCACGCTGGTTTCCGGGTTTACCTTTATTGGAATTGCGGCATGCACCTATGTGTCTCCTATGTCGGCAGCAATCTTTGGACAGATGGCGATGGTCGCATTGGTAACGGCGGCGCTCAACTGTGTGATCGTCACGGTGTTGAGCATTCCGGTCGGCAAGGTTATGAATAAATAAATCAGTGAACTCTTCATGCCGTGGCCTGACCAGATGGCTGCAGCAGATTTTTCAGAAAGGTGAACAGCATGATCAGATTTCAGGATTTCAGCTTTCGTTACCCGGCAGGCGGGTCACAGCAGCCTGCGGAGTTTGCGCTGAAAGACATCAATTTGGAAATCAGGGACGGAGAGTTTGTCGGAATTACCGGAACGTCCGGCGCCGGGAAATCGACGCTGACCTATTCGGTTTCAGGATTGGTCCCCCATCATTTTGCCGGTGATTTTTATGGTTCGGTAGAAGTCAACGGGATGGATACCGTCGAAGTACATCCCGAACAGCTGGCGAAGTTTGTCGGTCAGGTCTTTCAGGACATCGACAGCCAGATGGTTTCCAGCATAGTGGAAGATGAGATCCTTTTCGGGATGGAGAATTTTCAGGTCCCCCGGGCAGAGATTGCCCGGCGGCTGGAAGCGGTGCTGGAGATGCTGGGGATTGCGTCCTTGCGCAGAAGGCAGATCAGTTCCCTTTCGGGCGGTCAGAAGCAGAAGGTTGCGATTGCGTCGATTCTGGCCTTGCAGCCGGATATCATTCTGCTGGATGAGCCGACCGGCGAGCTGGACCCCGAGAGCACCATCATGATTTATGAAATTCTGCGGAGGCTCAATCAGGAGTTTCATAAGACGGTGATTGTTGTTGAGCAGAAGATCATGGTGCTATGTGCCTATGTTTCCCGGCTGATCGTGCTGGATAAGGGACAGGTGATGTTTGACGGGCCTGCCCGCAGGATAACCGATGAAATTGAGCTGTTCCAGTCGCTTGGAATCAATGTTCCGCGGGTGGTGGAACTGGGACAGATGCTTAAAAAGGCAGGGCTTTACGCCGGTGAAATTCCCACCGAACTGACTGGGGCGGAAAAGATGGTACGGGAGGTGTGCGCGGATGTTGCGGTTTGAAGATGTTTCGTTTCGTTATCCGCATTCAGACAGCAGTGTGGAGCATCTGAGCTTCCATATCCAAAAAGGTGAGTTTGTCGCATTGATTGGCTCTAATGGCGCCGGGAAATCGACAATCAGCCGGCTGTCCAATGGACTGTTAAAACCGGATTCCGGTACCGTTTATCTGGCTGGTACGCCGACTACTTCTATTCGTACCAGCCAGATTGCCCGGAAAGCAGGCTTTCTGTTTCAGAATCCTGACCGGCAGATCTGTCAGAATACCGTCCAGGAGGAACTGGCGTTTGGCCTTCGGCTGATGGGGCTGACGGAACAGGAGATCAGGGAACGTACCCAGGAGGCAATTGAGCAGTTTTCACTGGATGGCGACTGGTTCCCGTTTTCCCGCAGCCGTGGGGAACGGCAGCGGATTGCGCTGGCAAGTGTACTGGTCTGCCGTCCCCAGCTGGTGATTCTGGATGAACCGACTACCGGGCTGGACTATAGGGAATGCACAGCGATTATGGATTACCTGACCCGGCTCAACCGGGAAGAGGGATTGACGGTATTGATGGTCAGTCATGATATGGAGCTGGTTTCCCAGTATGCCGGACGGGTGCTGGTGCTGACAGGCGGAAAGCTGATCGGGGACGGCGCGACCCACGATGTGATGAGAGATCAGCCATTGCTGGGCAGGGCACATGTTCTGCCGGCGCAGATTCCGGCGCTTGCACTGAAGCTGGATGCCGGAGCAAAGCAGCCGCAGTTTGAAGATGTGTTTACAGTCGAGGAAATGTTTGAAACGATATGTAGGCTGCGGAAAGAAATGTCCGCTACAGCCGGGAAAGGAGAGGTACTGTCATGAATCTGCTGCAATATCTGCCCGGGAATTCGGTTTTGCACCGGTTGAACCCGGTCACAAAGCTGGCGGCAGCCTTTCTGGTGGGCATCTGTGCAATTGTCAGTCATTCGGTTGTGTTTACGATCAGCCTGATTATTCTGCTGCTGGGAATTTGCACTGCCTGCGGGCTTGGGAAGCGGGCGCTCAGGTTGACCAGAAGCCTGCTGGTGCTGGGCGGGATGATGTTTGTGCTGCAGCTGTTTTTCGTCCGTTCAGGAGACCCGCTGCTGTCGGCAGGCAGTTTTACCGTTGTCACACAGGATGGGCTGTCCAGCGCGGTTTTGCTGGGACTGCGGATTATTGCAACCATGCTGCCGCTGATGCTTCTGTTTGCGATTACCGAGATGAATGATCTGTGCGGCGCACTGGTCAAACGGCTGCATGTACCTTACCGCTATGCTTTTATTGTAACGACAGCGTTTCGTTTTGTGCCGTTGTTTACGTCGGAGTTTCATGATATCGAAGATGCGCAGAAGGCGCGCGGTGTCGAGTATGACGGCGGTATTATCAAAAAGCTGAAACTGTCGGTTCCGCTGTTTGTGCCGCTGATGATGTCCAGCCTGAAAAAAGTGGATGCCGGCGCCATGAGCGCCCAGCTGCGCGGCTTCAATCTGCGCACCGTCTCCAGCGGATACCGGGAATATCCGTTTACAGCGGCGGATATCGGCTGTATACTGTTCAGCCTGTTGCTGGTCGGTGCGGCGGCGGTATTATGATCTGGACGGGAAATGAGGGGTAAACATGGACGCTGAAATTACACTCAAATACGGGGAAGAGACAAAAACACTTTCTATTCGGGGTGCTTCGTCGATTGAAACGCTGCTTCCCCGTCAGATGACGGAGATTCAAGATCTGGGACAGGCGTTTATTGAAGCAGTGACCGACGGAGCGATTGACAGCCCGCCTTTGCAGCAGATGGTATCCCCGTCTGACCTAGTTACAATCGTCGTCAGCGATATCACCCGCAGCTGGATGCGGCAGGATCTGATTATGCCGATGCTGGTCGGCTATCTGCATGATCAGATCGGTGTACCCTATCAGAATATTACGATTTTGATTGCACTGGGCACCCACCGCCGGTCAGCGCCCGAAGAGATGGTTCAAATCTGTTCGGAAGATGTCTGCCGAAAGGTGCGGGTAGTCGATCATGACTGTGACGCGCCGGATCTGGTGACGGTCGGGACGACATCCCGGGGGACGGTCGTTCAGGTCAATCCGCTGGTGATTGGGCGGAAGGTCATTGTTTTGGGCGGTACTGTCCATCATATGATGGCAGGGTTTGGCGGCGGCAGAAAGAATATTCTTCCCGGTGTTGCCGGGAGGGAGACCATCCGGCAGAATCATCAGCGGGCGCTTGACCCAGAAAAAGCAATGTCGGATGCACGGGTTGGCTGCTGTAAACTGCGGGACAATCCGATTCATGAAGATATGATGGAGGCGGCTGGGATGGTACCGGTTGCCTATAGCCTGAATCTGGTTGTTTCCACTGGGGGAAAACATGCCGGTATCTTTGGCGGTAGTCTGGACGCGGCCTGGAAGGCAAGCTGTGAGTTTCAGCGGGCCTGCTATGAACTGCCGATCGACCATCAGGCGGATATCGTGGTCTGTTCAAGCGGCGGTTACCCGAAAGATATGAATTTGTATCAGGGCTGCAAAGGGATGCTGAATGCGATGCGTGCGCTTAAACCGGGCGGTGTAATGCTCTGGCTGTGCAAATGCCCGGAAGGGGGCGGTGCACCGGATTATTTTAACTGGCTGGTGCCTCTCCGGGAGGGACGGCTGGATCAAGCGCTGCGAGCAGATTTTACAATCGGCGGGTATATCTTTTACCTGACCTGTGAGCAGCTGCATCTCGCATCCCATGTTTACACACTGACCGAGCTGGACGCTGAGCTGGTGCGCCCGATGGGGATAGAAGCCTCCAACGAACTGTCACAACTGCTCGAAAAGATCGACTTTACGGGGAAATCGGTGTACCTGCTTCCGTTTGCCGGGAGCGTAGTCCCAATTATCCAATAAATTACAGGCGGCATGACGTTTTTTGAAGCAGACGGCATGCCGTTTTTGTTAATATCCCTGTATTTGAAAAAATTAACAGAATGATTCTTTGACAAACGTCTGGTTATACCGTATAATAAAAAAGATCTATTAAGGATAAGGACTGGTGTCAAAAGGATGCTGAATATAAATGCTTACAAAGGGTTGAAACGATGGTTTGCAGCCCTGACCGCCGGAATCGCTGCGGTCTTTTCCCTCTCTTCCTGTTCGATCGGACAGGCCCAGACAGAGATGGATATTTACCATTATGATGGTTATCTCAATGCGCAGTGGGGGTCTACTCCTGAGGAGGTCGCCAACCAGCTCCAGCTGGTGCGTTCCCAGTGGGTTCGTCTGGAAGATGATCAGCTGGAAGGAATGCCGGAAGGGACTTTCGGATATGAGATCATTCGGACGACAATGATGTTTGGCCTTTATATGAATACCGAGCTGTATTTTGCCGATTCGCTGCAGGGGGCCGGTGAATATATTGGGCTGTACGCAATGAAGATCACCTTCCAGGAAGACCCGGAATACTATTCCACCAGTGATCTTTCACTCTGTGACGATGATTTCAAACTCAATGGGGATGACGCGATCGAGGAATTCCAGGCCCGTGCGCTGTATAACCGCAATGTCTCATACGGCACTGTTACCGATGCGCAGGGTACCTGGGACACCATCAGCTGGTATTGCGACGACAATATTGATACCGTTGACGTCAATGAGCAGGTCAGGGATGCGGCAAAAGCTATCCTGTCCCAGGTGGATGGCTGCCTGTCCGGCTGGGGAGAATACTTCTCTTCGGTCGCGGATGATCCGCTGAGCAGCGCGACGATTTATTACAACAACCCGGATGCGCCTTCTTATATTCTTTTCAGCGGCCTGCCGGCAGCAGCACTGCGGGATGCAAAGGAAACAGAGTAAGAGTGGTTTAGCGGCCTGAGATCTGTGTTTTGCAGATATCAGGCCTTTTGTTTTATTAAAAATTAAAACTGACGTCTTAAAATGATTCATTATACTGCTAAAATATGTTTATAGTTCGTTCTTCTTTTTTGCATGAAAAAGTTGTACAATGGAACAGAATCTGCTCGGGGCAAAGCCCTGCTGAGTAAAAACAGTTCAGGAGAAGTTATGCTGCAATTAAATGAACAATTGAACCGGCCGGTCATCGTCATTACCGGTCATTACGGATGCGGGAAGACAAGTTTTGCCCTGTCATTGGCGGAATGTCTTGCCGGGATGGGAAAAGCCCCATCCCTGGTGGATCTGGATATCGTGAACCCGTACTTCCGGTCTTTTGATTACAGGCAGGAACTGAAAGGATGCGGGATTCAGGTGGAAGGGCCGGTTTATGCCGGTATGAATCTGGATATACCGGCATTGCCTGCCCATATCGACGGGATGATTGAAATGGCGGATTTACAGCATCCGGTGATTCTTGACGTCGGCGGAGATGACGCAGGGGCTGCGGCCCTGGGACGTTACCATCCGGTGCTGCAAAGGCTGGAAACTGCCGGCAGACTGACGGTATTGGGAGTCGTCAGCTTTTTGCGCCCGCTGACGGAGACCCCGGAAAGCGCTGTACAGGCGCTGTCTGCGATTCAGGCGGCTTCCCGGCTGCAATGTACCGGGGTTGTCAACGCAACCAACCTTGGGAGTGCGACCGATGTGCAGTTAGTCCTGGGAAATGTGGACAAGGCCCGTCAAACCGCGCAGATGATGGCTCTGCCGGTTGCGTCGACGGTACTGCTGCCGGATGTCTGGCAGCAGATGTCCAGCGAAGAAAAAAAACAGATTCCTTTTCCGTTTGTCCTTTCCCGCAGGGTCATGCTGCCGTGGGAAGATGGGAAACTGTAAAGGCAAACAAGATGAAAGGAAGGAAAAGTTAATGGCAAAGGTTTTTATTGATACCGCGCGGTGCAAAGGATGCGGGCTGTGTGTCCATGCCTGTCCCAAAAAGGTGCTGGAACTGGACCAGAATACCCTCAATCCCAAAGGGTACCACCCTGCAAAGGTTGCGCGTCCGAACGACTGTATCGGCTGCTGCAGCTGTGCGCTGTTCTGCCCGGATGTGGTGATTACGATTGAGAAATAAACAGCGGATGGGGTCTGAGCTATCCTGTCTTGGAAAGGAATAAACATATGCGTCAAAAATATCTGATGAAGGGAAACGAAGCACTGGCGGAAGCGGCGATCCGCGCCCATTGCCGGCATTTCTTCGGTTACCCGATTACACCGCAGACAGAAGTGGCGGCTTATATGGCAAAACGGATGCCCAAAATCGGCGGAACTTATCTTCAGGCGGAAAGCGAAGTTGCCGCAATCAATATGGTACTGGGAGCAGCTGCTGCCGGTGCACGGGCGATGACCTCTTCCTCTTCGCCCGGTATCAGCCTGAAAACAGAAGGTATTTCATATATTGCGGCGTCTGACCTGCCGGCGCTGATTATCAATGTCATGCGCGGGGGGCCGGGACTGGGCGGCATCCAGCCTTCCCAGTCGGATTACTGGCAGGCGACCAGAGCACCCGGACACGGAGATGCACAGCTGCTGGTATATGCTCCTTCGTCGGTGCAAGAGATGGTGGACCTGGTGATCCGTGCGTTTGAGACAGGGGAAAAGTACCGGATGCCGGCGATGCTGCTGGCCGACGGGATGCTGGGCCAGATGATGGAGCCGGTCTCCTTCCCGGATGAGATCGCACCCCCTCAGCCCAAACCGTGGGCGCTGACCGGAACCGGAGAGAGGCGGAAACCGAATATTGTCAACTCCCTTTACCTGACCCCTGCACAGCTGGAAGAGATCGTCAGAAAACGCTTTGAGCGGTATGAAATTGTCAAGCAGAATGAGGTCCTCTGGGATGGGTACCGTCTGGAAGATGCGGAGTATATGGTCGTCGCATATGGCGCGACTGCCCGTATCTGTAAAGCAGCGGTGGAAATTGCCCGGGAAATGGGCGTGAAGGCCGGCCTGTTCCGGCCGGTCACCCTCTGGCCGTACCCGGAAAAACAGCTGGCGGACTGCGCAAAAAAGATGTCCCGGATTCTGTGCGTTGAAATGAGCATGGGCCAGATGGTGGACGACGTTCGGCTGGCAGTGAATGGATGCTGTCCGGTGTCCTTTTACGGAAGGACAGGCGGTATTGTTCCGACCCCTGATGAGGTTGCACAGCAGATTGCAGAGCTGGCAGCTGCCGGGAAATGACGGGTCAAGGAGGTAAGAGAATGGCAGTTATTTTTCAGAAGACAAAAGGCCTGACCGATTGTGAGACCCACTATTGTCCGGGCTGTACCCATGGCATTGTTCACCGGCTGGTAGCGGAGAGTCTGGAGGAACTGGGCGTGCTGGGGCGTACAGTCGGCGTCTGTCCGGTCGGATGTGCGGTCATGGCATACGATTATTTTAACTGTGATATGGTGGAGGCACCGCATGGGCGGGCACCTGCCGTTGCGACCGGTATCAAGCGGGTCGAGCAGGGTAATGTCGTCTTTACCTATCAGGGGGATGGCGACCTGGCGGCAATCGGTACGGCTGAAACGATTCATGCCGCGACCCGCGGGGAAAATATTACAGTCATTTTTATCAACAATGCGATCTACGGAATGACCGGCGGACAGATGGCGCCGACCACCCTTCCCGGTCAGATCACCCAGACTACTCCTTATGGACGGGATGTCAGCTATTCAGGATATCCGGTGCGGGTGTGTGAGCTGCTGCAAAATGTCGATGGGGTGGCATTTGCCGAGCGGACAGCCGTCAACACGGTCGCTCATATCCGGCAGGCGAAGGCTGCAATCAAAAAAGCGTTTACCTGCCAGCTGGAGGGAAAGGGTTTTTCGATTGTCGAGGTACTTTCCACCTGTCCGACCAACTGGGGCATGACACCGGTGGAAGCGCTTGACTGGGTGGAAAAGAAGATGATTCCCTATTATCCACTTGGAAACTTTGTCGACCGGAATGTGCATCTGACAGCGGAAGGAGAGACAGTATGATACTGAATATGCTGGTAGCGGGATTTGGCGGACAGGGCGTGCTGTTTATGGGCAAGGTGGCGGCAAAAACCGCGATGCTGGAAGATCGTTTTGTTTCCTGGCTGCCCAGTTACGGCCCCGAAATGCGAGGCGGCACTGCCAACTGTGCGGTCTGTATTGACGACAGAGAGATCAGCTGTCCGCTGATCACCCGGCCGGAAACGCTGGTTGTCCTCAATACTCCATCATTTGACCGGTTTATTGATGCGGTCAAGCCGGGCGGAAGGGTGTTTATCGACGCCTCTCTTGTTGAAAAACGCACAGACAGGACGGATATCGAAGCTTTTTACATCCCGTCTACCCGCCTTGCGGAAGAGAACGGTCTGAAAGGATTGGGCAATATTGTGATGCTGGGACAGGTCCTCCGGCAGACGGCTTTCACCAAGCTGGAAACACTGATTCAGTCGATGAAGGAGTGCGTTCCGGCCACCAAAGCCTTTTTGCAGCAGGCAAATGAAAAGGCGCTCCGGCTGGGATATGCCTACAGTGTTGAACAGGCATGAAGGATAAAAATGCAGCAGCGGAAGTTTTGCTCAGTCCGTTGACTGAAGAAGAAATGATTGGACGGCTGACTGGGATGGCAGTGGTGCTGGATGAATGGTACCGCAAGGAGGGCCGCCGCCTGCCCTGGCGGGAGGAGAGCAGCCCATACCATGTCTGGTTGTCGGAAATTATGCTGCAGCAGACGAGGGTTGAGGCAGTTTTGCCCTATTACCGGCGGTTTCTGGAAGCGGTGCCGGATATACCATCGCTGGCGAATGCAGATGATATGCAGCTCGCCAAACTGTGGGAAGGGCTCGGCTATTACAGCCGGGTGCGTAACCTGAAAAAAGGCGCCTGCCAGGTGATGCAAGAATTTGGCGGTGAGCTTCCCGCCAGCATTGCCGCGCTTCGTTCGATTTGTGGAATTGGAGATTATACAGCCGGCGCGATTGGCTCGATTGCCTTTGGAATCCGGGAACCGGCTGTCGACGGAAACCTGCTGCGGGTAACTTCCCGGCTGTTGGCGGCGGAAGGTGATATCACCCGCCCGCAGGTCAAAAAGGCTTTTCATGATGTTTTGTATACCGCCATGTCTGATTTCCCGTCCGCTCTTCATCCCGGTAACTTTAATCAAGCGATGATGGACCTCGGGTCGGGCGTCTGTACACCGGGACAGCCGGCGTGTGACCGCTGCCCGGTGCGGGATTTTTGTCTTGCCGGCGCACGTGATCAGGCAGAACTGTTCCCGGTCAAATCGGCCAAAAAGGCGCGGCGGGTGGAACAGAAAACAGTGCTGGTGGTGATTGAGGAGGACCGCCTGTTTCTGCGCAAAAGAGCAGAAACAGGCTTACTGGCCGGACTGTGGGAATTTCCGTCACTGGACGGGGATGCGGATGAACGGCAGGTGCGACAGGCGCTTGAACTGGTCGGTATACCGGTCAGACGGCTCATCCCCCTTGCCCATTCTAAACACCTGTTTACCCATATTGAATGGCAGATGACGGGCTTTCTGGCGGTTTGCGGAGCCGGAGGGCATCTGCCCGGCGGCTGGCAGCCGGTCACACTTGCCCAGTTGGAAGAGTCTTATCCGGTCCCGAGCGCACTGCGGGTTTATCGCAAGGCAGCGGTGGAATGGCTGGAAGGGAAAGCTGCTCGGTTGTGGGATGGATAACAGTGGAAATCTGCACAGATTTTTCTGGACTTTCCGGTCAAAATACGTTATACTGTTGATAGGACCGGCAGACAGCTGCCGGGTGGAAAGGAAGCGTCAGTTATGGGAGAATTTTCAGTGCTGCATCCAGATATGATCCGTCAGTCGGTGTCCGAGGCGTTGCGCAGACTGCTGGAACAGACGGCCTGTCGTCCGGGCGATTTTGTCGTGATCGGGTGCAGTTCCAGTGAGATTATCGGTAAACAGATCGGTTCGGTCGGCAGTTTGGAAGCTGCGCAGGCGGTATATGACGGTGTGATGCCGGTGCTCCGGGAAAAGGGGCTGTATCTTGCTGCCCAGTGCTGTGAACATCTCAACCGCGCACTGGTTGTCGAACGGGCGGCAGCGGACGCCTGGCATCTGGATGAGGTCAACGCGGTTCCGCAGATGCACGCGGGCGGTTCTTTTGGAACGGTGACCTATCAGAATATGGAATCTCCCGTGTTGGTTGAAGAGGTACGCGCTGTAGCCGGAATGGACATTGGCGGAACGCTGATTGGAATGCATCTCAAACCGGTCGCCGTGCCAGTACGGGTTGGCATCGACCATATTGGCGAAGCGATTTTGATTCTTGCCCGCAGCCGTGCGCGCTATATCGGCGGTGAACGGGCGGTGTATAACGACGCGCTGAAATAAGGAGTTGACAGCCGGGTCGGGTATTATGCCCGGTTCGGCTGTTTTTTCAATTTATTTGACAGGAGGATGTATGATGACCGACAAACAGATTCATGAATTGCTTGCTTCGATGTCTCTTGAGGAAAAGCTGGGGGAAATGACCCAGATGGCTCCAAACTTTTTTGGTACCGAGGATTCAGTTGATCTGACCGGACCGATGAAAGCAATGAATCTCCGCCCGGAGGATGTATCCTGTCTGGGGAGCACGCTCAATGCTTTCGGTGCTGAAAAACTGATCCAGATGCAGAAAGAACATATGGCCAGACAGCCGCATCATATTCCGCTGATGTTTATGGCGGATGTTATCCATGGCCTGAAAACGGTCTATCCGATTCCGCTTGCGATGGCATGCAGCTTTGACACTGGACTGATGGAAGAGGCGGCAGCGATGGCGGCGCGTGAGAGCGCGGTGACCGGTGTACATCTGACCTTTTCACCTATGGCCGACCTGGTGCGTGACCCGCGATGGGGCCGGGTGATGGAGTCCCCCGGCGAAGACCCGCTGCTGGGGGCAAGAATGACCCAGGCGACGGTAAAAGGATATCAGGGAGAGGAGATGTCAGCCCCCGATCGAATTGCTTCCTGCTTTAAGCATTTTGGCGGATATGGCGGGTCGGAAGCTGGCCGGGATTACAATACCGTCGATATTTCCGACGGTACTCTACGGGAATTTTACCTGACCGCTTACAAAGCGGCGGTTGACGCGGGTGCTGCAATGGCGATGACCTCCTTCAACACGATTGACCGTATTCCGGCGACCGGCAACAAAAAGATGTTCCGCAAGATTCTGCGGGAGGAATGGGGCTTTGACGGCGTCGCGATCACCGATTTTGGCGCGGTGCATGAGATGATTGCCCATGGGTACGCAGCAGACGGGACAGAGGCGGCAAAATATGCGCTGGAGGCGGGCGCAGATATTGAAATGATGTCCACCCACTACCTGAATGAGGGACGCAAACTGGTACAGCAAGGGAAAATTGACATATCGCTGATAGATGAAGCGGTATTGCGGATTTTGCAGCTGAAAAACAAACTCGGACTGTTTGAGAATCCCTTCAAAGGTGCTGACCCGGAAAAAGAAAAACAGGTCCATCTCTGCAAAGAACATCTGGAGATTGCCCGCCGGGCTGCTGCGAGGAGTATCGTCCTGCTGAAAAATGAAGGCGGGCTGCTGCCGTTGGATAAGAGTCAGAAAATTGGACTTGCGGGTCCGTTTGCCAACAGTGCCGATGTTCTCGGCGGATGGGCTTTTGCAGAGTCTGCCGAACAGGCGACACTGTACAGCGGCCTGAAGCAGCATGGTGTTCAGATCACGGCGATGGCGATGGCTGAGCCGCTCCGGCCGATGCAGCAGGGATTTATGGATGTTTCCGACCAGACAGCCGAGCTGGAAAGGTTGGCGGATTGCGATATCGTCATCGCAGGTGTCGGTGAACACCCGGATGATACCGGTGAATCGGCAAGTAAAACGGTCCTCCGGCTGTCCCATAATCAGGAGAAGATGCTGGAACGGCTGCATGATATGGGGAAAAAAGTTATTGCAGTTATTTTTAGTGGCCGGCCAATGGAAATCCGCCCGGTTCTGCCTTTCTGTGACGCAGTGGTACAGGCGTGGTTTTTGGGCATTGAGGCAGGAAACGGGATTGCTGACGTATTGTGCGGTGATGTCAACCCGTCTGGCCGTTTGGCAATGAGCATCCCGCAGACAGTCGGTCAGGTTCCCGTCTACTATAACCATATGAATACCGGCCGTCCATTGATCGGGGAACCGCACCGTTATGTCTCCTGTTATCTGGACTGCCCAAATGAACCGCTTTTCCCGTTTGGATATGGCCTTTCCTATTCGGATTACCGTTATACTGATTTGTGTATTGATAAGACAGTCGGCGCTGAAGACGGGACATTGCTCAATGTTTCTGTGGATGTTGAAAATACTTCGGATATCGCCGGAAGAGAAACGGTTCAGCTGTATATTCATGATGTCGCGGCATCGGTTGTCCGTCCGGTCAAGGAATTGAAAGACTTTGTGCAGATTGATCTTCAGCCGCATCAAAGAAGAACGGTTTGCTTCCAGGTGACACGGGCGATGCTTTCTTTCTGGAATAACGAGGCGAGGGTATTTGAACCGGGTGATTTTGAGATTATGGTTGGACACAGTTCGGATGAGCTGTTGTGTGAGCGGGTAACCATTTCGTAAAACTGATAGCAGTTTAAATGGGCCGGCAGATCATACCGATCTGCCGGCCCATTTTGGGGGATTGGTTTATTCATCGGTTTTTTCAGACGATGCAGGTTTCATTGGACGGGAAGGCGGGCCTTCCTTATGGATGATTGCATGTGCGGGAGAAGCGTAAGCATCTGTTGAAGTCGCCATATTTTTGCGTTTGAGCCGCCATTCGGCAAAATCCCGAATCAGAGAATAGATCACTGCAAAGGTGGGCACACCGATCAGCATGCCGATCGGGCCCATGATGGCACTGAAAAGGGTAATTGAAAAAACTACCCAAAAGGCGGAAAGTCCGGTCGAGTCTCCCAGAATCTTCGGCCCAATGACGTTTCCATCCAGCTGCTGCAAAATCAGGACAAAAATTCCAAACATCACCGCCGTTCTGGGGTCGATGATCAACAGCAGCAGAATTGACGGAATGGCACCGATAAACGGCCCGAAATAGGGAATCACGTTGGTCACTCCGACAATGACGCTGATCAGCATGGCATACGGCCAGTCAAACAGCGCCATGACAATGAAACAGAGGACGCCAATAATGGTGGAGTCTACAATTTTACCGACAATAAATCCGGTAAAAATGTCGTTGCTGGTGTGGGTGATTTCCAGCAGCTTGTCCATCAGGTTTTTCGGGAACAATGCGTAGCCCAACTTTTTGGCGTGGGCATAAAAGAGTTCCTTGCTGGCCAGCAGATAGACCGACAGAATAATTCCAATCAATATATTGAGTAGGGTCCCTACCAGTGAGGTTGTAAGCTGGAACAGACGCGGAATCAATGTCGTCAGATCACTGATAAAATTGGTGATGGTTGTCTGCACATTATTCCAGATCATGGTAATGGTCTGGGTTTGGGTCAGCTGGTTGATATCCAGTTCATAACGGGTTGCCAGGTCGTTGAAGATAACCGGTAGCGTATTGATCCAGGCGGTTATCTGAGGAATCAGGTTTTTAATGCTGTCGATAATCTGCGGTAGGATAATTTGCAGCAAAATGGCGAGCAGAGTGATTGCAAAAAGGTAGGTCATCAGCATTCCGATGGTCCGTTTCCATCGTCTGCTCAGATGCTCCCTGAAGATCGCATCCAGAATTTTCTCACCGGTCTTTAATATTGGGTTGAGAACGTAAGCCAGGCATGCACCCCAGATAAACGGAGTCAGTATCGTCAGAAATTGACCGATCATCGTGAGGACAGCATTTGAATTGGTCACAGCGAGGATGCACAGCGCGGAAACGATGACAACCAAAAAGGCATACAGCGCAATGGTTAGATACTCACGGTTAAGCGGCAGTTTTTTCATTGGCAGTTTCCATCCTTTCCGGCCCGAGAAGTTCCGGCTGCCAGGGATGTCAAACATGCCTGCCATGCCTGTGAAAGGATGCTGCCCAGCGGGCCGTGAATCAGCAGATCAGCTGCGCCGTCCTGCGGAGTAGGTGTTTTGTTGATCAGTACCAGCCGGTGCCCGCAGTAATACTGTATCAGTCCGGCTGCCGGATAGACCGCCAGTGAGGTGCCGCCGATGATCAGCATGTCGGCCTGATGAATCGCCTGTACGGCGCCGGTGATGGTGTTCTGGTCCAGAGATTCTTCATACAGGACGACGTCCGGTTTGATAATGCCGCCGCAGGTACAGCGGGGGATTCCTTTATCGTCAGTGTTTTGGAACAGGTTGTTAAGTGAAAAAGCCTTGCCGCAACGGGTACAGTAATTTCTCAGGACGCTGCCATGCAGTTCATATACCTTTTTGCTGCCGGCGGCCTGATGAAGTCCGTCAATATTTTGAGTGACAACTGCCGAGAGCTTACCGGCCGCTTCCAGAGCAGCAAGCGTTAGATGGGAAGGCCCGGGCTGTGCGTCAGGATACAGCATTCGTTCCCGGTAGAACCGGAAAAAACCGGCGGGATTCTGCTTAAAATAGGTATGACTGAGGATGACTTCGGGCGGTACATCATATTTTTGATGATAGAGACCGTCTTCACTTCTGAAGTCGGGAATACCGCTTTCGGTTGAAACGCCTGCACCGCCGAAGAAGACAATCCGGCTGGATTCCATGATCCAGCTGGCCAGCGTCTGGATGGGGTCGTTTTGATTTGCAGTCAAGATAATCTGTCCACCTTTCTGACAATGATCACTGGTTTAAATCGGGCTGTATGCCGCGCAACAGGGCTGTACCGGCCTGCTGCGGACA
>DVLN01000163.1 GCA_018715465.1 Candidatus Faecivivens stercorigallinarum
CTGATATTGCGGGAGATTCATGTTGAGCTCAATGAAATCCAGTCCCAGTTCGCTGCAAAGCGTCGCGCATGCGGAAAGGGTTCTGGTTTCGATCAATGTGGGCATACCCAATTGCAGCATACGGAATGCACTCCTTGTTGTAAACCGGTATCTGTTTCAGCCGGTGAAATGAAAGATATCCGGGACAGTTCTGCCAAATGTTTTGACCGCCATCCGGTACATCGCTTTTGCATGGATGCGGTCATGCCAGATAAAACGGCGCATCAGTTTGCGCAGGGACCATTCTTCACCATAGCTCCCATCATAGACAGGATTGGATAAGAACCCGGGCTGCTTTTCCAGCAGTTCAAATCCGCGCCGCCTGCATTCTGCAATCGTTCCCTCGTGATCGGTTTCAACGCCGATTTCGGCGAAATAATAGTCGTTTACATTTCTGGTGTGCAGATACATTTCGGTAGCCGTGCGCGGAATCTGACCATAGAACGTTTTGCGCACAGCCAGACAGCTTTTGTCTTTCTCGGGTATCGAGTTGTACAGGGCCAGAAAGTCCTCAGCTGATTTGAGTGCAAGCGCTTTCAGCTGCTGATATTCTGAGAGGGTGAGGGGAGCCTTTTCCTGTTCAAAGAGGACGTCGGAATCCGCATCCGAAATAGCCAGCTCCGATTCTTTTTGCTGGACAATGACCGGCTCAAGCAGTTCGGGGATTGGTTGTCCTGTCCATTTCAGGTAGGACGTGATCTCCGCCGGCATTTTCCGAGCGGCGATTTCCAGCGACTCACCGCGTGTAAACGCGCCGGGAAAATCCTGTGCAAACAGTAAGCTGCTATTTCCGTTATGTTCCCATACGCAGTCTATTTTCATGCTGCACCTCCTGTATATCGAAAAAAGCAGTTGCCTGGAGAAATCCAAACAACTGCTCAAATCTGGTGCGGATAGCAGGACTTGAACCTGTATGACCGTGAAGTCACTAGAACCTGAATCTAGCGCGTCTGCCAATTCCGCCATATCCGCATATGGTGCAGATGACGGGACTTGAACCCACACGAGAAACCTCACTACCACCTCAAAGTAGCGCGTCTGCCAATTCCGCCACATCTGCATTCAATTTATATTCCGTATTCTCAACGGAACGTGTATTATTATAACAGATGATGTTGGATTTGTCAAGGGATTTTTGAAAATAAATCCAGTTTATCCAAAACAAAACGCTGTCGGGCAATCGAAAACTGCCCGGCAGCGTATAAACATGCGGTATCAGTATCTGGTGATAAACTTGACAAAGAATTCAGGGCCAGTCGTCAGGATATCAACCGGGATGCACTCATTTGCAGCGTGAGCGGGGCCCCAGTTGCCTTCGCTCAGGAAACTGCCGAAGCGGTAGACATTCTCGCAGATATCGCTGTAATAACGGGAGTCGGTGCCGCCCAGCATATAACCGGGGATGGTGACGATGCCGGGGTAGTTTTCCTCGCAGATCGACTGAATCAGGTCATAGCCATGGGAGTGCAGCTTGGAAGCGCGGGGCGGGTTGCCGCCCTTGACCAGACGGACTTTGACGCCCTCGGGGACGATATCCTGGAAATGTTTCTGGATGACTTCCAGCGTATCGCCTTCCAGCGCGCGGCAGTTGATGATGACCGACGCCTTCTGCGGGAGGATGTTTGCCTGTTCAGAACCGGAAGCCATAGTGATGGCGGTAGTGGTATGGAACAGAGCGGAGAGATAAGGGTCTTCCTCAATAATTGGGAGCAGCTTGTCCCAGTTGCCCTCAACATCTCTGAGCAGCAGGCTTTTTTCATCGTCCGACAGCCGGGCGGAGGCTTCGACATTGGCCTTGACGCTCTCGGTAATGCGGTAGGGGAACTGGTTTTCCTCGACGGCGATGATGGCCTGGGCCAGCAGCTTCATTGCGCTGTCTTTCGGAGGGACAGAGGAGTGGCCGCCCTTGTGCTCGACATACAGCTCGAAGTCGGAGTAACCTTTTTCCGCGACGACGATGCTTGCGATCATACCTTCGTAGCCCATCCGGTTGCCCTTGCTGACGCCGCCGCACTCGTCGATGACACAGCCGGGCTTGACGCCGCGATCACGCAGGGTATCGACGATCAGACCGGCAGCGGGGCCTTCACCGCCCATAACTTCCTCATTATAGCCGAAGCCGATGTACAGGTCATAGCCGGGCTGGAATCCGGTTTCCAGCAGGTGCTCGACCGCTTCGAGAATGGACATCATATTGCATTTGCAGTCGGTGGTACCGCGGCCCCAGAGTTTGCCCTCAGCGACAACGCCTTCATAGGGCGGGTATTTCCAGAGGGAGAGGTCACCTTCCGGGACGACGTCCTGATGAGCGATCAGGACGAGGGGGAGCTGGTCAGATTTACCGGTACCTTTCCAGGAATACAGCAGACCAGCGCGGCCGATGATTTCCAGTTTAAGTTTCTGATGAATCAGGGGATAACTTACGCGCAGGTAGTCATGGAGCTGTTGGAATTTGGAGAAATCCATTTTCGCCAGTTCCGCGTTGGAGACGGTCGGAATTCTGACCATACCGGCGAGGTGTTCGGTACATTTTTCCACAGTAATCATCGCAGATCGTCCTTTCAGGGTTTTTAAGTATTAAAAGAATAAAGAAAGTATACCGCACTTGTTCTTCTTTGTCAAGGCACCAGGCGGAATGCTTCCGCTGCCAGTTCGCGTCGGTCGCCCGCGTTCCGACGGGCTCGATTGCAAAAATAACAGCCTTTGCCAACGCGCCGGGCACAGTGCCTGTGCTCCCTTGATCGCGGCGGGGAGCCCCCGCGGGCTTGATCGCGTTGGTCGGCCGCGTGCCGACGGCCTCGATTGCAAAAATAACACCCTTTGCCAACGCGCCGGGCAGATTATATGAGTTTTTGTACAGTTCTTTGCATCCCTCTACCCGACGGTTCGACCGACGCGCAGAGCGGCGGCCCAGAGCTACTCGTTCAGTGGGGGCGGGAATGATATAAAAGTTTAGGTCAAGCCTTTTCAAAGGCTTGCGGGGTCCAGTGGGCAGAGCCCCTGGTCGCCCTCCGCAGAGGGCGAAATCCTTTCCCCCAAAATAAGCTCAGCAAGGGGTAGCAAAATACCCGCAGGTATTTTGCGTAGGGGACGCATAGCAAGGGCGTCCCCTATGGGAAAAGGCCGTTTGATGCGGCCTTTTCCCATAAACGAGCGAGGACAGCAGTTCCGGCTTACGCAGTCAGGTGAAAATACGTGAGCCGGCACGGCGCTGACGATTATTGTTCCGTTCTCCCCACCGACTGTCCGGTGGACAGTCGTGTGGCGGCAGAATCTTCAACCAACAATACAGTCCCCATGTTCTATCCGAAAGAAACAGCATAACACCGCATAAAAAATGCAGCCCTGCATAAGACACAGGACTGCAAATAAAATTCACGGATAGAACCAGACCGCCAGTCCAATGATGATACAAACCACGCCTGCGAATCGTGCGGCACCTGCTGCCGTTTTTTCGCGGGATGTATTGATGAAATGGGCGGGGTAAACGGGATGCAGGATAAACAGCAATCCGTACAGAATCCACGCGATGTTGACAAAAATCCCCTGATGGAAGATAAACGCCAGAACATTTCCAATCAGTACGAGGATAACCCCGCAAAAAATCTGCCTTTTAAATGTCAGCTGTTTCATAAGCAGCCTCCTTCG
>DVLN01000164.1 GCA_018715465.1 Candidatus Faecivivens stercorigallinarum
CTGCGCCATAAAGACCATCAGCAGGGCGATATATCCGCCTGAGTAGGCAAACAGCAGGGTAGTCGTCATCGTGCCCATGGCATTTCTTCCAACCGTCAGACCGGAACCAAACGCTTCTTTCCAGGTGAGATCAGGTCGTTTTTCAACGACTTCATAAACAGCTGATGCAATATCGACACTTAAATCCATCACTGCCCCGGAAGCGCCAATAAAGATGGATGCCATAAAAATACTGGTCAGATTCAGGTGCTGGTACCCGGAATAAAGCAGGCTTTCCGAATAGGCCATGACCGCTCCGTGAATTTTAAACAGGTCGGTGAACAGGATACCCAGAACACAGGTGACCAGTATCCCCAGAAAAGAGCCAGATACTGCTGCCAGACACCGGCGGTCAAATCCGTACACCAGCGCAATAATCAGTACCGTTAAAAACAGTGTGATCAGCAGGCCCAGCCAGATCGGATTCCAGCCTTTCAGGTAACAGGGAACCAGGATCTTCCAAAGACACAGCACCGTCAGTACAAAGGACGCAATTGCTCTTACCCCTGTCCGTCCGGCAAACAGGATCAGAAAAGCTGCAAACCCAATCCCCATCAGCAGCTCCCCGCTGATTCGGTAATGATCGGTCATCGTGACATTGAGTATTTTTCCATCTGCATGGCTGATGACAACCATTGCGGTATCACCGGGCGAAAAAAGTTTATCCTGTTCCAGTGACCCGTTGAGCATATTGGCTGCGGTCGCTTGCTGGTCCCGGAAGAGGCCGTCCTGAATGCGGATGGTGCATACCTGTTCACCTGACCGGACCAGACCGGTGTCAATGATTGCTGAGTTGTCGACAGACAGGACCGTTGCCCGGCATCTTTCCGCATCCTGATAGACGAGTGCATCCTCAAATCCTGTGGGTAAAAACCACAAAAGGATAATTGCTGCCAGACAGGTCAGTACAGGTGCGTGATAACGGAAATTCCGGCGGTATTGGGAAAAAAAGTTGGTGATGGATTGACGGATTTGGTTGACTGACATGGAAAAAGAATCCTTTCTATTAAACCAGCCCCTGCCTTGAAAGACAGGAGCTGGTCTTGGAATATGGATAGGAAAAGGCGTAAATTATTGGGCCGATTTCAGCTTATTTGATCTTCAAAAGAGAAGCAAGTCTGCTGTAGATCTGGGTGTTGTCATAGTATCCTTCGAACAGGTCAGCCCCTGTACCTTCTGCCAGGACTGCGACCGGCAGACCGGTGTGGCTGTAAGAGGTAAAGCTAATACCCGACTTGTTGTTGAGGATATGGGTGATGGTAACGGTCAGCGGCTCGTAGGTGCCGTAGAGGATGTATTCTTCCTGCGCGTCAGCCGAAGAAGTGCCGTTGATGCTCTTTTCATAAGCAGCTTTGAGGCAGCTGAGTTCATAGCTGGTCAGAACCAGTTTATCGGTTTCGCTGCCGGACGCTTTCAGACCGAACAGTTTTTCAACATCCTTCAGAACGGCGTCAAAGCTGGTCTTGTTTTCCTTGTAACCGGCGACATAGTCGGAATCAAATTTTGCAAAGGAAATCTTCTGGTTTTTGAGCAGGGTCAGATAGGTGTCGTAGTCGGTGCCTGCAAAACCGATGGACAATCCGCCGGTTTCATGGTCGCCGGTAACCAGGATCAAAGTATCTTTGGGATGCTTTTTGCCGAAGTCGATGGCAACCTGAACTGCGTCTGCAAAAGCTTCGGTATCATGGATAGAGGAAGCAGCGTCATTTGCATGACATGCCCAGTCGATCTTGCCGCCTTCGCACATCATGAAGAAGCCATCTTTGTCGTCTTCCATGACTTCGATGCCTTTTTCAACGTGATCGGCCAGCGACCACATATCGTCGGTACGATCCAGTTCGTAGGCCATTGCATCGCCGTCAGCGAGGTGTTCGTCAATGATGATGACAGGACCTTCCGAGACTTTTTCAGCCTCATCCTGGGTCTTGACGACATTGTAGCCTGCGTCTTCTGCCAGGGTATACAGGTCAGCCTGCTTGCCATCAGAACCGGTGGGCTTGAGCAGTCCTCCGCCGGCAAAGTATTCAAAGCCGGAGTCAATCAGTTCCAGACCGATTTCATAGTAGTTGCTGCGGCTTGCCTGATGGGCATAAAAAGCGGCGGGAGTCGCATGGTTCAGGTTAACCGAGCTGATGACGCCGACGCTCATGCCTTTCTGTTCATGGACCTGTTCAGCAATTGTTTCATAAGCGGTCTTGTAATCCTCGCTCATGTTGATGGTACCGGAGTAGGTCTTGTGACCGGTTGCGATGGAAGTTGCGGTGGAAGCAGAGTCGGGAGCAAAGCTGTTGGAGTCAAAGGTAACAGCAGAGCCGGCAACGTCAAAGTTCATGAAGTTGAGGTAGCTCGGGCCGTCGAGTTTTGCGCCTTTATTGTCGTCAAGGCTGGGCTGAGCCTGGAAATAGTCGGTATCTTTCAGTGCACCGAGGTAGTCAGCGGTGGACTGAATCTGAGGATAGCTCATGCCGTCGCCGATGAACAGGAAGACGTATTTGGGTGTTTTGCTGGTAGAAGTTGTGGCAAGAGGTGTAGCTTCAATGGGCTCTTCCGACACAGTCTCAACAGAAGTCTCGTTGACAGACGCAGTTGATTCAGAACCGGCGTTGTCAGAAGTGCAGCCTCCCAGTACGGAAGCGGCTGTAATCATGGACAGCAGAATAGGTACAATCTTTTTCATAATTTTTCCTCCAATAAATTGAATGGTATCCTTCCCGGTGATCCGGGTCACCTTTCGACTGTCAGTATAAAGAGGCAGAATAAATTATAAAAAAATATATAGTCAAATCAATGTAAAAATTCAAGAAACCATTGAAATTCTTTCGGCAGACAACAAAAAAACCGCCCGCAGCCATCTGGCCGCAGGCGGTATCTGTTGTATACCAAAAATTATTTGGTTTCGTCGTATTTGTCTTCTTCGTTGTTCCAGGAGTAGAGTTTGCGCAGATCAGCGCCGACGCTCTCCAGCTGATGTTCAGCAGCTTTTGCACGGGAAGCGAGGAAGTGAGCACGTCCGCCGGACTTGTTCTCGGAGATCCACTTGGAAGCAAAGGTGCCGTCCTGGATTTCAGAGAGGACTTTCTTCATCTCAGCCTTGGTAGCATCAGTGATCAGGCGTTTGCCGGTCTCGTAATCGCCGAACTCAGCGGTATCAGAGATGGAGTAACGCATCTTGGTGAAGCCGCCGTTGTAGATCAGGTCAACAATCAGTTTCATCTCATGGATGCACTCAAAGTAAGCGTTTTCGGGAGCGTAACCAGCTTCAACCAGCGTCTCAAAGCCAGCGGTCATCAAAGCGGTAACGCCGCCGCAGAGGACGCACTGTTCACCAAACAGGTCGGTTTCAGTCTCGATCTTGAAGGTGGTTTCCAGAACGCCTGCTCTTGCGCCGCCGATGCCGGCAGCATAAGCCAGACCGTTGTCCAAAGCATGACCGGTGTAGTCCTGATGAATTGCGATCAGGTCCGGAACGCCGTGGCCTTCAACGTATTCGGAACGGACGGTATGGCCGGGGCCTTTAGGCGCGATCATGATAACGTCGACGTTTGCGGGAGGAACGATCTGTTTGAAGTGGATGTTGAAACCGTGAGCAAAAGCAAGGGTCTTGCCTTCGGTCAGGTTGGGAGCGATTTCGGTTTTGTAAACATCAGCCTGTTTCTCATCGGGAATCAGGATCATGATGATATCAGCAGCTTTAGTAGCTTCTGCAACGCTCATAACGGTCAGGCCAGCTTTTTTGGCCTTGACAGCAGACTTGGAGCCTTCGTACAGGCCGACGACAACGTCAACGCCGGAATCGCGCAGGTTCAGTGCATGAGCATGGCCCTGAGAGCCATAACCGATGATGGCAACTTTTTTGCCGTCAAGAGCGTGAATATCGCAATCCTTCTGATAGTAGATTTTAACTGCCATGGGAATTTCCTCCTAATATTTTATTGTGGTGAAATATATGATGGGCTGAGCCGGAATTTTCCGGCAGGGCTTTTAAATGGAAAATTGTTCGCTGCCCTTTTCCAGAGCAATCGAACCGGTACGGATCACCTGCTTTAACCCATAGGGCCGTACAATATCCAGCAGGTTTTCCAGCCGTTCGGTGGTGTTGCAGCATTCAATCGTCATCGAGTTGCGGGTAATATCGGCAATTTTTGCGCCATACATATCCGCCAGCTCCTTGATTTCCTGACGGGTCTGGCCGGTGGCGTTGACCTTAATCATCATCAGTTCCCGGGAAATAATTTCCGTTGGGGTAAAATCCTTGACCTTAATGACGTCGATCAATTTGTTCAGCTGCTTTTCGATCTGTTCGATTGCGTTTTCTTTGTCATCCACCACAATGGTGATGCAGGAAACGCTTGGTTCAGAGGTCGTACCAACTGCGAGAGAGTCGATATTGAAACCGCGTCTGGCAAACAGGCCGGATACCCGCGAAAGAACACCGGCATGGTTTTCAACCAGAACAGAAAGTGTATGTTTCATATCCCGTCCCCCTTACAAAGTCGATTCAAGCGGGTCGACGATGACTTCCAGAAGGAAAGAACCTTCCGAATGAATCAGGCTGTCGATAGCCAGCTCAATCTGGTCGTTGAGATGGATGCGTGCGGAGGGAATGCCATACGCTTCTGCCAGTTTCGCAAAGTCAGGGCTTCCATCCAGAAAAACAGCGGTCAGGTTGTTGTCCCAGGCGACCCGCTGGTGTTCCCGTACCATACCCAGACGGTTGTTGGTAAAGACGACCGTCTTGACCGGAATGTTGTGCTGACATTCGGTGGCCAGCTCCATAAAACACATCTGGAAGGAGCCGTCGCCGCATACCGATACGGTGGTCCGTTCGGGACAGGCGGCTTTTGCACCAATCGCGCAGGGGAGGGAATAACCCATTGTACCCATGCCGCCGGAGGTCAGGAAACGTCCTTTTTTGACCGAGAACTCGTTTGCCGCCCACATCTGGTTCTGTCCAACGTCTGCAACAATGATCGCATCTTCCGGCAGTTTCTGATACAGAGCGTGCATGAAAAGTTTGGGATTGACATAATTTTTGCGGTCGCCATGATCGGGGTGGTACTCTTTTTGCTGGTGGTGCAGTTCATCCCACCATTCATCCCATCCGCTGCCATCAATTCCCAGCCCATTTTCACAGGCGGCTTCGGTCAGCTGTGAAAGGATCATGCAAATGTCGCCGACGACAGGAATATCTACGCCGATGTTTTTGCCGATCTCAGCCGGGTCGATATCCATATGGATAATTGTTTTATGACGCGCCAGCGCTTCCGGGTTGGGAATGGTGCGGTCAGCAACCCGTGCGCCGCACAGGATCAGTACGTCTGCCTGTCCGACCGCATAGTTGGCGGGACGAACGCCGTGCATGCCGATCATCCCAAGAGCACAGGCATCATCCGGCTGAAGGGCGCCAATTCCCATCAGCGTTGTGACAACCGGAATATTGGTTTTATGTACAAAGTTGCGCAGCGTCTCTTCCGCCTTGCTGATGAAGATACCGCCGCCGGCAACAATCAGCGGGCGTTTTGCTTTGGCAATTGCCGCGGCCGCTTTGTTGATCTGGCCGATATGGCCCTTGAAACTGGGCCGATAGGAGCGGATGGAGACTTTTTCAGGATAGGAAAAATCTATTTCCATCTTCTGTACATCCATCGGAATGTCAATCAATACCGGACCTGGACGTCCAGTCCCGGCAATATAAAACGCTTCTTTAAAAATCCGTCCGATATCTTTCGGGTCCTTGATCAGATAACTGTGTTTGATAAAAGCTTCAACCGAACCGGTAATGTCAACTTCCTGAAAAACATCGCTTCCCAGCAGAGAGGAAACGACCTGGCCGGTAATAATAACCATCGGAATCGAATCCATATAAGCGGTAGATATTCCGGTAATCAGGTTGGTTGCACCAGGACCGGAGGTAACGACACAGACAGCGGGTTTGCCGGTCATTCTGGCATAACCGTTGGCTGCGTGTCCGGCGTTTTGCTCGGTACGAACCAGCACATGCCGGATGTTCGAGCGGGACAGCGCGTCATAAAAAGGACAGATCGTCGCTCCCGGATAGCCAAAGATCGTTTCGACACCTTCTGCTTCCAGACAGCGGACCATCGCTTCACTGACGGTTGTAATCACGGGCTGCACCTCCTTGAAGATTATTCCTGTATGACAATATAGGGCCTTGTATGATATGTTATAGGTATAAATACCCCATATTCAGGAGATTAGTATTTATTATAGAATTGGTGTGGGTATTTGTCAAGGCTTTTTTAAAAAATACCGCAGTTTTTGCGGATAAACAGATTGAACTGCATTTTGCTTGTGCTACAATATACGTATTCAGTGCAGATTTGCATGCTGAAATTACGTTCTGATAAATGCACAGCATCCTAGCTCATCGAC
>DVLN01000165.1 GCA_018715465.1 Candidatus Faecivivens stercorigallinarum
ATTCAATCTTATTTTTGGCATATCTGCTGACGGAAACAGTATAACAGTTTTCATCCCAAAATCCCATTGAAAAGAGAATGATATATATTGCAAAAATCACGGTTTTATATTACACTCAGAAGTGAAAAACAGTCAAGGGGGAACTGGTATGCAGGATCATATCGAGAATGAACAGATTAACCTTTCCCATTCCTTTTCCAATACCGCAACCGATCAGTATGCCCTCCATTGCCACCCGTTTTTTGAGGTTTACTATTTTATCCGCGGGCAGGTCAGCTACCTGGTGGAAGGCAAACGGTATGAGCCTGCCCCCCACAGTATCTTGCTGCTGGCGCCGGGGACCTTTCACGGGGTAAAGGTGGAGAGCAGCCAGGAATATGAGCGATACGCGCTGCACTTTGAAAAAGAAACACTCAGCCGGGAGCGGGAAGAGATGCTGCTGGCGCCTTTTTTCGGCGGGGTCAGCGGACGGAAGGATATTTATTATCAGGGTGCGGACGGGTTCTCAATGGCGGAATATTTTGACGCGATGCTCGAATGCGAGGCGTCCGGGCTACAGGGAAAACTGCTGCCCATCCGGCTGGAAGCATTGTTGTCCCAGATCGTGCGGATGGACCTTCTGGGGCATACGGCAGAAGCGGATGTCCGCAGTGGAACGACTGACCAGATTATCCGGTATCTGAACCGCTCGCTCTGTGAGCCGGTTACACTGGACAGCCTGAGCGAGCGTTTTTTCCTCAGCAAAAACCACCTCAACTGGCTGTTCAAGCAGGCGACCGGTACGACAGTCCGCAACTATCTGATTCATAAGCGGATAGCGGCGGCACATGAGATGCTTCGGCAGGGGGTACCGGCGGCGATTGCTGCTGAAAAGTGCGGATTCGGGGATTATTCTGCTTTTTTCAGGGCGTATAAAAAGATTTTTGGGGTTGCTCCGTCCGGCATCGACCGGGGATAGGTGGGAAACCGGCGGAAATTTGCAGAAAAAAATATTTTTAGGTTGGATTTTCAGGATGGACAGGCTCTTTTGTGCGAGACTGGCATATATTGGCGATGTAGCCGGTTGTACCGCTAGATGTTTCCGACGGAACGGCGGTCTGATCGGTTTTCGCATGCACACGCGGCATGCGCATCAGTTGTTTTGCTTTTTTGACCTTTATTTATAGGAGGTTTATTATGGCAGACATCAAACAGGATCTGCTCAGCTTGCAGTACAGCCAGAATTTTGATATCCAGGGGTTGCAGGAAGCCAATATTGATTTGCAGCTTCCGCCCGCCCCGATTACCCTTGCCACCGTTTACGGTGTAGTCACCGATGGAACGGCACCGCTGGCAGACGCAACGGTAAAGCTGTTTGACAGCACAGGAATGCCTTATCAGCATACCATGACGGATGCTGATAAGGCATTATTCTGGCCGGCGGAACGACGGCCGAAGTGAATCTTGTCTGCGTACCGGAAGTGACCCTTGCACTGGGAGCCATTGCAGGTGTTGTAATGGTTTCCGGTTTGATGGGAGCGTCCACTCCGCTGGCAGGCGCGAAAGTTACCCTTCAGAATCCTGACGGCACAACGGCTGCGGTGACTTATACGGCTGCTGACGGTGAGTTTGCCTTTTATGATCTGGCGGACGGTGTTTACACGCTGATTTCTTCTGCTGAAGGCTACCGCGCAGATTCCACGATGACCGCTGTGATCACCGGCGGTTCGATCGCCAATGTCAGCATGTCGATGACGGTGGATACCCGGACGTACAACGGTACGGTGAGCGGCATCATTCGCGACACTTCCGGTCAAGCCGTCGCAGGGTGTTTTGTCGGGCTGTACCGTGTGACGACAGTGGGGACACTCACCCAGGAACAACTTGTCGCCGTGACCAAGACAAATTCGGCGGGGAAATATCTCTTCGGCGGTGTAACCGGTGGGGAATACCTGGTCAAGGCCAAACTCGAACAGTAAAACCGGACTGCGGGATTCTGGCGGCAGGGCGGTGCTGCCTGGAAGATGACCAGGGGGTGGATCTTCCACTGGATTTCTGGCCTGGATGGCGGCTGTGCGGTATCCAGGTCTGTGTGGAAGATAGCTGCCCGGATGATTGGGTTGAACTATCCGATTATTTGGGCTGTTGCTGTGAAACAAGGCAGCTGTTGTCTGGCGGAAAGATCTATTTTGGCTTTCTGCGGCCGGGTGAATATCATTTGACCATCTGTCGAAAAAAAATGGACTCTTTCCAGTAATACCGTAAGCAGGCGTAAATGCAGACAGGTATGTAGGCAGACCTGTCTGCAAAACCGCCGGATCAACTGGCTGGTATCTGGCAAGAAAACATGCCGGAAAGACCGCAGGTGTCTCTGCCATCCACTATGCCTGATCGTCCGCCTGTCACCGGGCGGTAATGTGGAAATATGCTGTAACCTCAGTCAACACCAGTATCAGTGGCGGTATGATCGTTGCCGTTATTTTTTCAACAGCGCGGATTCCAGGGTACAGCTCCGATAAACAATATCCCCCTGTCACGCAGTTTCAGAATACCTGATTTTTCAGGTGGCTGCATGACAGGGGGAACTTTTTTATCTGATTTGCAAAAATGCTGTCCTTTCAGAATCAGGCATTGAACACCTTTTCATCCAGACGTTTCATTGCTTCGACGACCAGACTGTGCGGAACAGCAAGGTTCAGGCGGATTGCATACGGACGGTTGAACGGACGGCCGTCCTGCCAGATAACGCCGACTGCAACGCCTGCACGCAGCAGGGTGTCAACATCAGTCTGATGCTCCTTGCACCATTCTTCGCAGTCGAGATAAAGCATATAGGTACCTTCCGGTTTTGCCAGATGAACGCCCTTGAAATGGGTGGTGATGTAATCATAGGCATAGTTGACGTTGTCGGTCAGTACCTCGCACAGCTCGTCTACCCATTTTTCACCTTCGGGCTTGTAGGCACCGATCAGCGCGTGCATGCTCAGCACGTTCATCGAGTTGTAGTGGGTGGTATTGGATTGGGCGACGACCCGGTCGCGGAGGTATTTGTTATAAATAATGTGATAAGAGCCGATCAGACCGGCGAGGTTAAAGGTCTTGGAAGGGGCATAGACGGCGATCGTGCGGTTCTTTGCATCTTCGCTGACCGACTGGGTGGGGATATGGTGGTGACCTGTCAGGATCAGGTCGCTCCAGATCTCATCCGAAATGACGATGCAGTCGTTTTTACGGTAAACTTCCATCGCCTTTTCGATCTCTTCTTTTTCCCATACGCGGCCGGTCGGGTTGTGGGGGCTGCAAAAGATGGCAACATGGATATTGTTCTCTTTGATTTTACGGTCCATATCCTCGTAATCCATCCGCCAGACACCATTTTCGTCCTGGTAGAGCTGGCTGTGGACGATCCGGCGACCGGCATTTTTCATCGTACCGGTAAATCCGATATAGGTGGGGGAGTGCAGCAAAACCGCTTCACTCACAGAAGTAAATGCCTGTACTGCGGCAGAAACGCATCCCAGCACGCCGTTTTCATAGCCGATCGCTTCTTCGGTCAGACCTTCCACATCATGACGCACCTTCTGCCAGTGGATGATGGAATCAAAATATTCCTTCGTCGGACGGAAGTAGCCAAATGCCGGATGCTGGACACGTTCAATGATTGCCTGCTGGATGGTGGGGACTGTCGCAAAGTTCATGTCGGCAACCCACATCGGGATTTTGGAATAACCAGGCTGGATCTCCGCACCGGGAATCGGAATAGTGTCGACAGCAATGGAGTCCTTTCCAGTCCGGTCCATAATGGTCGTAAAATCGTATTTCATAAAGATACCCCTTTCAGCAATAGCGTTTCCGAAGCATTACTGCAGAATCGCCTTATTCCTTTATCATATTAACATACTTGTCGGTGCTTTTCAACGGCTTTTGGCAGAAAAGTCACATTTGCAACACAACATGTAAAATATTGCAAAATAAATGGTCA
>DVLN01000166.1 GCA_018715465.1 Candidatus Faecivivens stercorigallinarum
CGTTTTAGGGGTGGTTGCGCGCTTACGCGCGCCCAGGGCTGCCGCCCTGGACCTGTAATTCATAAAAAAGCATTTACAACATATTTCAGTTGATATTATAAAAACCTCAAAATGAATTCTTCGACAAGCTGAATAAATATTAGTTTCCTACTCTAAACAGATATCTTCGCAAAATAGCTGCCAAACAGTTTTCCTCGACACATATCCCGACCATCCGGTTTTTGATCTGGCTGGCGGGATAATTTATTTATACGACAAAATTTGTCTGTGCTCTTGATGGTCAATTAACCGCATGTTATAATATAGACATATTTTATTCGGCAGGCAGATGCTTTTCCGGTACAGACACCTGTTCCCGATAGAAAGAAGAGATATAGATATGCTTCCTAACACTGTTCTGATCGTGGACGATGATGAGATGAATCGTGCCATTCTGGATAACCTTTTTTGTGACACCTATCAAATCGACGAAGCCGAAAATGGACAGGTCGGTCTGACCAAAATACTGACCGCTCCTGATCTCTACTGCGCCATTCTGCTGGACGTCATAATGCCCGAGATGGATGGAATGGAAGTACTTCGCCATCTCCACCGGCAGAGGATCACCTCCCGCATCCCGGTTTTTCTGATTACTGCTGAAGCCAGCGACAATACGATGAAAGAAGCCTACCGGCTGGGGGTTATGGATGTTATCAGCAAACCGATCGTTCCCTATATCGTCCAACGGCGGATTAACTCGGTCATCGAACTTTTCCGGGCACGTAAGGAGTTAAACAATGTCGTCCGGCAGCAGCAGTCGGAACTGCTGCTCCAGGCACAGCAGATCATCGACCTCAACCAGGGTATGATCAAATCCCTGGCAACCGCAATTGAATTTCGCGACGGAGAATCGGGTGAACATGTCCAACGGATTCATGACATCACAGGTTTTCTGCTCCGATGCACAGAGCTTGGAGAGGGGCTGCAAGAAGAGGACATTGAGCAGATCGCACTTGCCTCGATTATGCACGACGTGGGCAAGATTGCAATTCCTGATGCCATTCTGAACAAACCTGGCCGTCTGACCCCTGAGGAATTTGAGATCATGAAAACCCATACCATTCAGGGTGCCCAACTGCTGCAACGGATTCCCCAACTGCACAACAGTAAATCTTATCAGTATGCCTATGACATTGCACGGCACCACCATGAACGTTGGGATGGCAAGGGATACCCCGACGGTCTCAAAGGAGATGAAATCACGATCTGGGCACAGGTCGTTTCGCTGGCCGACGTATACGACGCGCTCACCTGCAAGCGTGTCTACAAAAACGCCTTTCCGCGGGAAAAGGTATTGCAGATGATTCGGAATGGAGAATGCGGTCAATTCAATCCGAAACTGCTGGATTGTTTTTTCTCGGTAGAAAAAAGGCTGTCCGAACTGTATAACCAATAATCAGGAGGCTCCCAAATGGATATCATGCAAAAACAACTATTGACAGCTGGCGGCATTAATGTAGAAGACGCACTCGGGCGATTTATGAATAATGAAATGCTGCTGGAAAGATTCCTTAAAAAATTCCTCAATGATACTACCCTTCCCGCTCTTCAACAAGCGATCGCTGCCAAGGATATACAGGCTGCGCTGACTGCTTCTCATACCCTCAAGGGAATGTGCGGCAACCTCTCAATGACTACTCTGTTTCATCTGTTTACGCAACAGGTCACCGCACTTCGGGAGGACCGTTTTTCCGATGCAGCGGATATGATGCCCGACATTCTGGCCGCTGTGGAAACAGCATCAGATGCCATCAGGGGGTGCTGGGGATGAATCCCACACAAACAAAAAAATGGAAAGATCTGTTTAAAAACTTACGGCTGTACATTATTGTCATTATCACCATGGCAATTTTTGGAATTGCCTATCTTGCCATCTTACAAGATACACTGCTGCGTAATTTTCAGGAACTGGGCACCGCGCTGGCCAAAAGTTATGTTGCAGAGGAAACCAGTAATCTGACGGTATTTGAAACGCTGATTACCTTCGGTACCAATTCCATCAATGCCCAACAGAAACTGGAAAAAACCGACGAGGATATTGAAAGCTGGATCGGTACTTTCTATCAGCAGATGCAGGCAGTCCTGGGGGCCAGTACAATAGACCCCTATGCAATCCTCAACGGCAAGCTGATTGCCGCCAATCCACGGGAAGGGGATGCAACCTTTGACTATGAAAGCGCCGAATGGTATCAAATGGCAATACAGGCTGCCGGAGATGTAATCTTCACCAATGTTTATACCGATTCCATCTCCGGCAACCCGGTCATCACCATTGCTCAGAAATGTAAAGATTCCGATACAGTGCTGGCTTTTGATATCTTTCCAAACAACCTGCGGGTTCATACCAATGCCGTCCAGTTGCCGGAACGGTCCTCTTATTTTGTGTGCGACAGCGCAGGCACACTGATTTATCATCAGGCGATACGGGGACGAGTTCAAGATGAACTGCAAGATTATGTGAGTTCTATTCTAGTACACATCCAAAATGGTTCACTTGACGCGTACGACACCTATATCGACGACTTGGATGGAAAACGCAGAGGCGTATATTATTATTCAATGCCCAACGGATGGATTATCATTATCACCATTCCGTTCGATACCATTCTCGCACAAGCTTCCCAGTTTGCACTGCTGCTGGGGTTGGTCCTTTGTCTGTGTATCGGCGGCATTCTCTTAGTCGCATGGAGGGATTTGCGGCTGTCTTCACAGGTGGAGCGAACCAACGAAACGGTGCGGGTTCTGGGCAACTCCTATTTTGCCCTGTACCGGATTGACTACCAAAAAGAAACCTATGAAATGATCAAGGGGTCAGATTATGTCCGAGAGGCTATCCCACCTCAGGGGCCTTATTCCGAGCTGGTCAATATAGTTGGAAAGGTAATCCCGCCGGATACTTTCACAGAATTTCAGAAGAGTTTTTCTCCCGAAAGTATGCGCAATCTGGTTGCGCGCCGTATCCGGGACTATGGCGGCGATTTTCTCCGCAGGTTTGGCGACGAATACCGCTGGGTAAACGTCCGCATTCTGTTTGACGAATCGCTGGCCCCAGAAGAGGTCGTCCTCTGCTTTAAAGAAGTGGATCAGGAAAAACAGCAGCAGCTCAAAGAACGCGAACTGCTGGAAAACGCACTGGAAAACGCCCGCCGAAGCGAAAAAGCCAAACATGCTTTCTTTAATAATATGTCCCACGATATGCGTACCCCGCTCAACGCAATTCTGGGACTCTCCCAGCTGGTGCGCCAGAACAGCGAAGATCCCGAAAAAGTGCGGGGATATATCGACCGGATTTATTTTTCCAGCCGTCAGCTGCTGGATCTGGTCAACGATATTCTGGATATGTCCCGAATGGAACAAGGCAAGGTAATCCTCAACAATGAAACCTTTGACCTGAAGCAGTGCATTGATGACTGTATCTCAACCTTTCATATCCAGGCGGAGGCAGAGAAAAAACACTTTACGGTCAAGTATACGCTCTTTAACTCAACAGTCATGGGAGATTCCTTGCGAATGAACCAGATTATGAATAATCTGCTTTCCAACGCCTTTAAGTTTACATCAGAAGGTGATTCCATTACTGTCACCGTTAAACAGTTTGAGGACAAAGACTATTCTCAGTACCAGATTGTCGTTCAGGATACCGGCATCGGGATGTCCAAGGAATTCCTGCCCCAGATTTTTGAACCATATGCGCGTGAAACAACCTTCTCCTCCCGTCAGATCAGCGGAACCGGATTAGGGATGCCGATTGTCAAAAACCTGGTTACCCAGATGAGCGGGCAAATTCATGTCGACAGTCAGCTGGGCGTCGGCACCACCTTTACCGTCACCGTTCCCTTCACCGTTGTACGGGAAGAAAAGCGTGCTCCTGAACCGCAAAATATACCCACATTTTCTCTCGAGGGCAGAAAGATTCTACTGGCCGAAGACAACATGATCAATATGGAAATAGCAACAGAAATCCTGTCAATGAATGGCGTTGAAATCGTCCAGGCCTGGAACGGTCAGGAAGCCCTGTCACAGTTCAAGGCATCCAAACCGTTTGAATTTGACGCCATCCTGATGGATATGCAGATGCCCCAGATGGACGGATGCACGGCAGCCAAAAATATTCGTTCGCTCTCCCGTCCCGACGCCCGTACTATTCCGATCATTGCCGTTACAGCAAACGCATTTGCCGAAGATATTGCAGCAACAACAGCGGCTGGTATGAATGCCCATGTTTCCAAGCCGATCGACTTTAACATCCTCTGTCAGACGCTGGAAAAACTGCTGGATAAAAAATAATTTTTCTACCGGTACAGTAAATTGCTGTACCGGTATTTTCTTGCCAAAAGTCCTGGTTCGTGCTATCATATAAGGCAGAGGAAAACCAGAACACCGGAGGCTTATATGTACCAGACAATCGTATATCCTTCCCCGCTCGGTCCCCTGCTGCTGGCATCAGAAAAAGAACAGCTCAAAGGGCTTTGGATAGAGGGCCAGAAATATTATGCTGCCACACTTACTGGCACCTGTGAACAACGGGAAACGCCGCTGCTGACCTCTGCGTCCCGATGGCTGGACAGCTATTTTGCAGCAAAATGCCCCGACCCCAACCAGCTCCCGCTTGCCCCGAACGGGAGCGCCTTTCGTCAGCTGATCTGGAACCTTCTGCTGGAAATTCCATATGGGCAGGTCGTGACCTACCGGCAGATCGCACAGAAAGCTGCCCAAAGGATGGGCAGACCGTCGATGTCTGCGCAGGCTGTCGGCGGCGCAGTCGGACATAATCCAATCTCAATCATCATTCCCTGCCACCGGGTAGTTGGCAGCAACCATAGTCTGACCGGTTATGCTGGCGGACTAGAGAAAAAGTACTGGCTTCTGGAGCTGGAAGGGGCAGTTGTACAAGGGGGAATTGAATGTGAAAAAAAATGAAAAGGAAACGGTGATTCGCATTGTCACACCGGATGATGCACAGCTGCTGCTGGATATCTACGCCCCCTATGTACTGCATACTGCCATCACCTTTGAGTATCAGGTGCCGACTGTCCAGGAATTTACACAGCGGATTCGCAAAACGCTGACCCGTTTTCCTTATCTGGCAGCGGTACAGGATGGAAAGCTGATTGGATATGCCTATGCGGGGACCTTCCATGACCGGGAAGCCTACGACTGGGCAGTTGAGACCTCTATTTATGTCCGCCAAGACTGCCGAAGGGCTGGTCTCGGACGCCGGCTTTACCAGGCATTGGAAGATGTACTGCATGAACAAGGAATCCTCAACCTAAACGCCTGTATCGCTTATCCCCGGTCAGAAGATGAATTTCTGACATTGGACAGCGTTCATTTTCACAGCCATCTCGGTTACCGGATGGTCGGCCGTTTTTCCCAGTGCGGCTATAAATTTAATCGGTGGTATGATATGGTCTGGATGGAAAAGCATATCGGTCCGCATCTGCAAGATCAGCCGCCTGTCCGCAGTTTTGATCAGGTTCGTACTGTCATCGCCCAAAAATACCAAATCGAATAATATTTTCATAATCGCAAAAAGCAGGGAGCGCACCGTATTTCTACGATACACTCCCTGCTTTTTTATGCAAAGGTGAATTACTGATTAAAGGCTGCTGATAAAGCGGGCAAATGCTGCCTGTCCTTTGGCATCGCGTTTATAGACACCGGCATCGCAAAGAACCTGCTCAAATACCGCACCGACCTCCTGACGCAGGATTTCCTGCGCATTGTCTTTCGAGAATTCAGGATGGTTGGCGAGAACAGTCTTGGCCCATTCCGCATGAGAAGCGGTCTGAGGATCTGCTGTCAGGTCACGGCCTTCCAGCATTGCATCCTTGAGCACTTCCAGTTCCACTGCCAGACGTGCAGGCAGCACGGCAAGGCCCATGACTTCGATCAGGCCGATATTTTCCTTTTTGATATGATGCAGCGAAGGGTTAGGATGGAAAATACCGAGCGGGCGTTCTTCCGAAGTCAGATTGTTGCGCAGCACCAGGTCACATTCATATGTAGAACCTTTTTTCCGCATGATCGGAGTAACCGTGTTGTGCGGAGTACCATCGGTTTCAGCATAGATGCCCACCTCGGGGTCACTGTAGGTACGCCACTGAGAATGAATATACGAAGCAGCAGCAGACAGCGCTTTACGGTCCTCCGAACGCAAACGGATAACCGACATCGGCCATTTAACTGTTCCCATCTCAACGCCCTCAAACTGCGGAAGGGTAAAATGGGTTTCCATCTCTGCTTTTTCCATCGCAAAGGTATAATGACCGCCCTGGAAATGCTCATGGCTCAGGATCGAACCGCCGACAATCGGCAGGTCGGCATTGGAACCGACAAAGTAATGGGGCAGCCGATCAACAATATCCATCAGCTTTTCAAATACCGTACTGTCAATGACCATCGGAATATGACGGGTATTGAAGACGATGCAGTGCTCATTATAGTAGCCATAGGGGGAATACTGGAACTGCCAGTCCTGACCATAGACCTTCATCGGAATCGGACGAAGATTCTGTCTGGCCGGATGATTCTGGTGGCCCGCAAATCCCGCATTCTCCGGGCAAAGCTGGCAGAGCGGATAGGAAGAAGCGGTACGGGTGCGGGCAAGCGCAATATCCCGCGGGTCTTTTTCCGGTTTGGAACGATTGATTGTAATATCCAATGTACCGTATTCCGATTCGTAGGTCCATTTCAAGTCCTTGGCGATTCGTCCCGCACGGACATAGTTGAGTGCCTCACTGAAATGGAAATACCAGTCGGTCGCTTCCTGAGGACTTACCTGATAATGACGGTCAAACTGTGCGATCACTTCACGGGGGAAGGGAGTCAGCACGCCCATCAGACGGGTATCATACAGGTCGCGGGAAGCGGTCGTATCGGGAATAATGCCTTTTTCACAGGCGTAGTCAACCAGATGTTCAAGTATTGTGTCAATAGGCTGGCTGCCGTCCGCATGTGCGGGATTTTCCCAATCGGTCAGCCCCAGCTGCTCCATCAGCTGATTGCGGATCACATAGATATCATCCGGTGTTATCAGCTCATTTTGAATGGCATAATCAATCAGGCTCTGTACATCCTCGTAGATCATCAATAAGCATCTCCCTGTCTATTTGATTACTGTTCCGGCAAACCGCCGAAATCAATTTCAGTCCTTCAGTTCAATTCCACCTACCGGACGGATACGCAGCAGATAGCAGCTTCCCTTTCCGAACAGGCTTTCCATTGCTTCGCGGTACTGCTGCTGTTTTTCCACCGGGACAAACGCCTGGATTGTACCAGCAAATCCGCCGCCATGTACTCTGACTGCCGCATCGCTGCCCAGGCAGCGTTTGCTCGCCCAGATCGCAAGCGGAATCGCCTGTTCTTCCGGTTTATGCGGCGCATACAGGTTCTGCAGCAGTTCAGCCGAAGAAGCAGCAGACTCCTTGAACACCGCAAAAAACCGTTCCAAATCGCCCGCATGCAGCGCTTCTGCCTCTTCAACAGCCCGGCGGTTTTCACCAAAGAAGTGAGCCGCTCTCATAATCGCGCGGTCGCTGCATTTGCCATGCAGCTGGGGAATCGAATTCCAGAATGCCTGCTCATCAACATCCCGCAGATACTCTTTTCCAAACACGGCCGCAACCGATTTCATTTCCGCCGGAATCGCGACATAGTCATCGGTGAGACCGGCATGGCTGCCCTTGGTATCGGTTACGCAGAGACAATAACCGGCTTTTGCGAAATCAAATTCATGTTTAACAATGCCGGGGTTTGCAGGATCATTAAAGTCGATGCAGACGAAGCCGCCCACCGAGCTGACCATCTGATCCATCAGACCGCTCGCCTTACCAAAATAGACATTCTCCGCATACTGGCCAAACTTTGCAATCTCAACTGCACCGGCCTTTCCGCCGTTATAATACTGATCAATGATCGTACCGACCAGCACCTCAAAAGCCGCCGACGAAGAAAGCCCACTGCCGCTGAGGACATCCGACGTGGTGTAGGCGTCAAAGCCGCCGATCTTTACTCCGAGCTTGGCAAAAGACGCTGCAACGCCACGGATCAGGGCAGCTGCTTTGCCCTTCTCCTGCGGCTGGACCTCCAGATTGGAAAGGTCAATCGTATCCATCGGATAGCCGGTCGATTTGAGGCGGATAACCCCTTCATCATGAAAAGCGACTACGGCGATGACGTCCAGATTGACAGCAGCCGCCAGTACGCAGCCATGCTGATGGTCGGTATGGTTGCCGCCGATCTCAGTACGGCCGGGTGCCGAAAAAAGGTGCACTTCTTCACGAGCCGGGAACTGCTTTTCAAAAAGGTCCACCAGCTTCAGATACCGTTGTTTCTGCCGGGTCAGCTGCTCTGTCTGATTTCCGTAAAGCATCTCAAACTGTTCGGCAAACTCCCCTGCTTCCAGCTGTTTTCTCACTTCAGTCAGTTTCATACGTTCCTCCTGCCAACTTTAAAAAATTGCGTTACCGGGATCATCCGTCCGCATCCGCGAACCGTCCTCCTGTACTCGTGCACAGGCTGGTTCCCTGCCCCGAACAGGGTTTCTGTTTTTAGTATAATCCTTTCAACCTACAAAGTCAAAGACATTCTGGTAGACGATTGCTTTACCCGTCAGTAAACGGGACATTTACCAAACATAAACCCAAATTTTCTGCATTTCTGCACAAAAAATCCCGCACACCAACTGTATCGGAACAGAGTGTACGGGATTTGGTATTTCTTTAAATCAGCTGCTTATCAGCTTACTTACACCTCAAACGGAACGGGTCTCCCGAGGCGGTCGGATTCAAACGCAGCTTCCATCAGCTTCATGACTCTCATCATCTGGGGATGAGTGACAATCTGGGGTTCTTCACCGTCGATCGCTTTGCAGACATTGCGGTAAAAATCATGAACGTCAGGATTCAGCTGAGGAATCGGCAGATGCTCCAGCGTGCTGGGTTTGCGGGGAGCCATTGTCTTGGTCAGGCCGGCAGCGGTAACAACCGGTTTGACTTCTCCTTCGTCCTCATCACGGTAAATAACAATCTCACCGTCATTCAGGTCCCAGCTGTTGAGGACAGCGGTGCCGACTGCGCCCTGCATATACCAGCGGGGCAGGTTGATAAAGTTGGTGGTGCCAACTTCGATACGGTAAACCAGACCGCTCTCAAAGATGACATCCATCTTAAATCCGTCGTCGACCTCATCATTGGTGATATGGTCCATTCTCGCATAAACCGAGGCAACCTTTTCGGGAATCATCATCAGCATCTGGTCAATCAGATGGACACCCCAGTCGAGCATCATACCGCCGCCGTATGCCTTGCGCTGTCTCCAGTCGCCGGGGATACCGCGGGAACCATGTACACGAGACTCAATGTTGAAGACATAACCCATTTTGCCGCTTTCATAGATCTCCTTGAAAGCCAGAAAATCAGCATCCCAACGGCGGTTCTGGTGTACAGTGAACAGCCGACCATATTTCTCAGAAGCGTCAATCATCTCCTGCAGGTCTGCGCTGCACAGAGTGACCGGCTTTTCGCTGATGACATGCTTGCCTGCTGCCATTGCGCGGATGGCAAGGTCTTTATGGCAATCGTTCGGGACTGCCAGCGTCAGGATGTCCACCTCAGGGTCTGCCAGCACCTCTTCAAACGAATGATAAGCGTGGATACCGCGCTCCTCAGCCAGCTTGCATCTTTCTTCCTTAATATCGTAAATGCCTTTCAGATTGACGCAATCGCTGCCGTTTTCCAGATTTTCAGGCGGTTTATAGCCATCATTGACCAGCTTGTTTCCACCGATCATGCGGGTATGCCAGCCGCCCATTCCGCCGTAGCCGATTACGACGACATTCTTCTTTGCCATTTCAATACACCCTTTCCATGTAAACGTTTACAAGCTAAGTATAC
>DVLN01000167.1 GCA_018715465.1 Candidatus Faecivivens stercorigallinarum
CAAGATTGTCTTTGTCATTCGTTATGATATTGAAAAGGACTTCCGTGAAGTGATTGGAAACCGCATTGAGCCGCTGTGTGAAAAGGCGGGCGTAAAATGTGTATATGCATTTCAGGATATGCGTGATCTGCCGGAAGAAATTGAGCTTCCCGATGAGGTTTTTGCTCAGCGGAAAAAGCCCTGGGGAACCGGTCATGCGGTATTGAGTTGCAGAGGATTGGTAAATGAACCGTTTGCCGTCATCAATGCGGATGACTACTATGGGAAAGAGGCATTTGTCCAGCTGTGCCGCTTCCTGAAGGAAGACAGCGTGGACAATCCCACCCATTATGCAATGGCGGGCTTTATCCTTAAAAATACCCTCAGTGACAATGGTGGCGTAACGAGAGGAATCTGCTCGGTGGATGAAAACGGCTGTCTGACCGATGTGCTGGAGACGACCGGCATTGTTAAGACTGAAACCGGTGCCGAGGCAAACGGTGTCGCCCTTGACCCGGAAGCGGTGGTTTCAATGAACATGTGGGGGCTGACGCCGGCATTTATTGAGCTGCTGAAAGAAGGGTTCATCTCCTTTTTGCAGGAAGATGCGGACAAGCTGGTCAAAAAGGAGTATCTGTTGCCGATTTATATTGACCAGCTATTAAAAGAAGGCAAAGTGTCGGTCCGGGTACTGCCGACTGCCGATACCTGGTTTGGTATTACATATAAAGAGGACAAACCAGCTGTCGCAAAAGCATTTGAAGAGTTATATCAAAAGGGCGTTTATCGGGATGAACTGTTTTCCGATTTGCAGGATGTGCGGTGATGAATGATCAGACTGAAAAAAAGGACATGATCCGTATGTTCTTTATTCTGTGGAGCATTACGGTGATGACTGCGATTTTTATATTTTCTGCTCAGAAGGGTGAAACATCCGGTGCCCTGAGCGGGGGATTGCTGCGCCTGCTGCTGGGATGGCTGGGCATTGACGGCCCGGCGGAGCTGATTGATTTGCTTCATCTGCTGCTGCGAAAATTCGCCCATTTTTCCATCTACGCCCTGTTGGGTGTGGGGGTGATGGGAACAGCCCTGACCTTTACGGGCAGGGGGTGGAAAAAGTTTTTGCTGGTGCTGGTGATCTGTGCCGGATACGCGGTAACCGACGAATTTCATCAGCTGTTTGTCGGTGAAAGGTGTGGCAGCCCGCTGGATGTGCTGCTGGACAGCTGCGGCGCAGCGTGCGGATGCGGCGTTACAATGGTGGTCTGGTATATCTGCAGCCGGATAAACCGCAAGCGATAAAATTGAGGAGAGAGAAAATCATGGGCAGATATTTTGGAACAGACGGCTTCCGCGGTGAAGCCAATGTCAATCTGACCGCTGACCATGCGTATAAGGTCGGACGGTTTCTTGGCTGGTACTACACCGAAACCAAACGCCGTGCAGGCGACGACAGCCCGGCAAAGGTGGTCATCGGCAAGGATACCAGACGTTCCAGTTATATGTTTGAGTATGCGCTGGTTGGTGGTCTGGTTGCTTCGGGCGCAGATGCTTACCTGCTGCATGTAACGACAACCCCTTCGGTCGCTTATCTGGCAAGGGTGGACGATTTCGACTGCGGTATTATGATTTCCGCTTCCCACAACCCTTATTTTGATAATGGTATCAAGCTGATCAACGGACGCGGCGAAAAGATGGATGAAGAAACCATCAGGCTGGTTGAGGATTATCTGGACGGAAAACTCGAACTGTTTGGCGAAAGATGGGAAGAAGTCCCCTTTGCTCATAAAGATCAGATCGGACGGACGGTTGACTATGTTTCAGGGCGCAACCGGTATATTGGTTATCTGATTTCGCTTGGGATTTACAGTTTCAAGGACAAGAAGGTTGCGCTCGACTGCGCAAACGGCAGCGCATGGAATATTGCCAAATCGGTATTTGATGCACTTGGGGCAAAGACCCTGGTCATTAACGCGGCACCCAACGGTATCAATATCAACAACAATGCCGGTTCGACCCATATCGAGGGTTTGCAAAAATTTGTCGTGGAAAATGGCTGCGACGTCGGGTTTGCCTATGACGGAGATGCTGACCGATGCCTTTGTGTCGACGAACAGGGGAATGTCGTGACCGGCGACCATATCCTGTACATTTATGCAAAATACATGCAGAAACGTCACAAGCTGATTCCCAATACCGTTGTCACGACCGTGATGAGCAATTTCGGGCTGTATAAGGCGTTTGACGAAGCCGGCATCGGTTACGCCAAAACGGCGGTCGGGGACAAGTATGTCTACGAATATATGACCCGGAACGACTGCCGGATCGGCGGCGAACAGTCGGGGCATATCATTTTTTCCAAGTACGCCAGCACCGGCGACGGTATCCTGACCAGCCTGAAAGTGATGGAAGCGCTGATTGCCAGCAAGAAAAAGATGTCCCAATTGTCGGAGGGATTCAGTTTTTACCCGCAGGTGCTCGAAAACGTCCGGGTACAAGATAAAGCAGCTGCGCAAAATGACCCGGATGTGCAGGCAGCAGTCCGGGAAGTCGCAGAAAAACTCGGCAGCAGCGGACGGGTGCTGGTGCGTGAATCGGGAACCGAACCGCTGATCCGCGTAATGGTAGAAGCGGAGAATCGTGACACCTGTCAGGAATGTGTTGACCAGATTGTCGATGTCATTCGGAGCAGAGGTCATGCAATCAAATCATGAGTAAAAGGAGCGAGCAATTATGTGTGGAATCGTAGGTTATACCGGGTATCAGCAGGCGGCCGGTATTCTGCTGGAAGGCCTTTCCAGACTGGAATACAGAGGTTATGACTCGGCAGGGATCGCAGTACGGGACGGCGAGGACCTTGCGCAGGTCGTCAAGGCAACCGGCAGGCTCAAAAACCTGTATGAAAAGACGGACGGCGGCAATTCACTTGCCGGCTGCTGCGGCATCGGCCATACCCGTTGGGCGACCCACGGCGAACCTTCCCAGACCAATGCCCACCCCCATGTCAGCGGAAACTGCACCGGTTCCGGTTCGGGTGCGGTTGAGTCGGAAGTTGTCGGTGTACATAACGGCATTATCGAAAACTATGCCGAGCTCAGGGAAAAACTCTCCAAACATGGCTATCAGTTCTACAGCCAGACCGATACCGAAGTAGTTATCAAGCTGGTGGACTACTACTATAAAAAGTACGGCATCGGCCCGATTGACGCGATCGCCAAAACGATGGTTCGGGTCAGAGGCTCTTATGCACTGGAACTGATGTTTAAGGACCATCCGGGTGAAATCTGGGTCGCAAGAAAAGACAGCCCGATGATTATCGGCGTCCAAGACGGCGAAACCTATGTCGCGTCCGACGTCCCGGCAATCCTCAAGTATACCAGGAACGTTTATTATATCGGCAACCTTGAGTTTGCAAAGCTGACCCCCGGTGAAGCGCACTTCTATAACCTCGATGGTGAGGAAATCGAAAAGGAAACCACCGAAATCACCTTTTCTGCGGAAGCAGCTGAAAAGGGCGGCTATGAGCATTTTATGATCAAGGAAATCCACGAACAGCCCAAAGCTGTCCGGGATACCTTGCACAGCGTCCTTAAAGACGGCAAACTGGATCTCAGCACAGTCGGCCTGAGCGATGATGAGATTCGGAACATCCAGGATATCACCATTGTCGCCTGCGGTTCAGCATGGCACGCCGGGATGACCTGCCAGTATGTGATGGAAGACCTCGCGCGGATCCCGGTCCGGGTGGAGCTGGCGAGCGAATTCCGTTACCGTAAGCCGATCCTGCATCCGGGGATGCTGGTCATCGTCATCAGCCAGTCGGGCGAAACGGCGGATAGCCTCGCTGCACTCCGGCTCGCCAAAGAGAACGGACTGAAGACCCTCGGCATCGTCAACGTGGTCGGCAGCTCGATTGCCAGGGAAGCGGACAACGTCTTCTATACCGTCGCCGGCCCTGAGATCGCGGTTGCGACCACCAAGGCGTACAGCGCCCAGCTGATGGCCGGGTACTGCCTTGCGGTGCAGTTCGGCATGGTCAGAGGTACAATCAGCGAAGCGGATTATGCACATTATATCGCCGAGCTTGAGACGATCCCCGATAAGATCGAAAAGGTGCTGGAGGACAAGGAGCGGATGCAGTGGTTTGCTTCCAAATATGCCGGCGCCCACGATATCTTCTTCATTGGCCGCGGTATCGATTACGCCATCAGCCTGGAAGGCAGTCTCAAGCTCAAGGAGATCAGCTATATCCATTCGGAGGCATACGCTGCCGGTGAACTCAAGCACGGCACCATCAGCCTTGTGGAGGATGGTACGCTGGTCATCGGCCTGCTGACCCAAAGCGCCCTCTATGAAAAGATGATGAGCAATATGGTTGAGTGCAAGGCCCGCGGAGCCTACCTGATGGGGCTGACTGTTTACGGGAAGTATGAGACGGAAGACCAGGTTGACTTTACCGTCTATATTCCAAAGGTGGATGAACACTTTATCGGAAGCCTGTCGGTCGTTCCGCTCCAGCTGCTGGGGTATTATGTCTCGGTTGCAAAGGGTCTCGACGTTGATAAGCCCAGAAATCTCGCAAAGAGTGTAACGGTAGAATAATCAGTATAACAAATCCCGCCCTCGGAAATGTCCGGGAGCGGGATTTTAAAACAGAACAAATGTATAAACGTATACTTGGGTTACAGATAAAATTCCCTGTACCACTGTGCAAATTTGCGCAGGCCTTCCCGCAGGCTGGTGGAAGGTTTAAATCCGAAATCCTCTTCCAGCGCGGTGGTATCCGCATAGGTAACCGGAACATCGCCCGGCTGCATCGGGACAAGCTGCTTGTGTGCTTCAAAGTCGTAATCCTGCGGCAGGACACCGGCTGCAGTCAGTTCTTCCTGCAAAATCTGCACAAAGTCCAGCAGGTTTTCCGGCTGGTTATTCCCGATATTATAGACGGCATAGGGCGGAACCGGCAGTCCATCCTCGCCGTTTTTCTTTTCAGGAGCAGCCTGCATCACCCGTTTGACTCCTTCGACAATATCGTCCACATAGGTGAAATCACGCTTGCAGTTACCGTAGTTGAAAATCTGGATGGTGTCTCCTTTGAGCAGCTTGTTGGTAAAGCCAAAGTACGCCATGTCCGGGCGTCCAGCTGGTCCGTAAACGGTAAAGAATCGCAGACCGGTTGAAGGAATATTGTACAGCTTACTGTAAGCGTGCGCCATCAGCTCATTGCTCTTTTTGGTGGCAGCGTACAGCGAAACAGGGCTGTCCACCTTATCATCGGTTGAATAGGGAATCTTTTTGTTTGAACCATAAACCGAGCTGGAGGAAGCGTAGACCAGATGCTCAACCGGATGGTTGCGGCAAGCTTCCAAAATGTTGTAAAATCCAATCAGATTGGATTCGATGTAAACATCCGGGTTGGTGATCGAGTAGCGAACGCCTGCCTGTGCCGCCAGATTGACGACAACAGCCGGCTGTTCATCAGCAAAAATCTGCTCAATTAGTGATTTATCTGCAATCGAGCCTTTGATAAATTTCCAGCCCGATTGGGATTCGGTTGCCTGTTTTTCAATCATTGCCAGACGGTATTCCTTGATGGAAACATCGTAGTAGTCGTTCATGTTGTCAATGCCGATGATGCGGATATTTTCGACCGTCTTCATCAGCTCCAGCACCAGGTTTGCGCCGATGAACCCGGCTGCTCCGGTGACAAAAATCGTCTTGCCGCTCAGGGTTACATTCTGTGTTTTCATTGAATCTCTCTCCTTAATCCCGTCTGAACAGGTCACGGGTATATACCTTTTCTTCCACATCATCCAGACAGCTGTCGTAGCGGTTGGCGATAATGCACTGGCTCATCTGCTTGAACGCCTGCAAATCATTGACAACCTCACTGCCAAAGAAAGTGGTGCCGTTTTCCAGCGTCGGCTCGAAGATAATAACCTTTGCACCTTTTGCCTTGATACGCTTCATAACGCCCTGAATTGAGGACTGCCGGAAGTTGTCCGAATTGCTCTTCATCGTCAGCCGGTAAACGCCGACAACCACTTCCTTTTCTTTTGCCACATTCCAGCTGTCGTTAGCCTGATAGGCTCCGGCAATTTCCAGCACACGGTCGGCGATAAAGTCCTTGCGGGTACGGTTACTTTCGACAATCGCCGTCATCATATTCTGGGGAACATCGTTATAGTTTGCAAGCAGCTGCTTAGTGTCCTTTGGCAAACAGTATCCTCCGTAACCAAAGGAAGGGTTATTGTAGTGGTTGCCAATACGCGGGTCGAGACAAACACCATCGATAATATCCTTGGTATTCAGATTCTTTATCTCAGCGTAGGTGTCCAATTCATTGAAATAGCTGACGCGCAGTGCCAAATAAGTGTTGGCAAACAGCTTGACCGCTTCCGCTTCGGTAAAGCCCATAAACAGGGTATCGATTTCTTCTTTGATAGCACCCTGATGCAAAAGAGCAGCGAAAGTGTGTGCCGCTTCTACCAGCCGTTCATCCCCTAGATCAGTGCCAACAATAATCCGGCTGGGGTAGAGGTTATCGTAAAGTGCCTTGGATTCTCGCAGAAACTCCGGGCTGAATAGGATGTTTGAAGTCTTGTACTTTTCTCTGACCAACTGGGTATAGCCGACCGGAATGGTGGACTTGATGACCATGATGGCGTCAGGATTGACCTTCAAAACAAGCTCGATGACCGACTCGACTGCCGACGTGTCAAAGTAGTTTTTCTTGGAATCGTAGTTGGTGGGAGCGGCGATGACGACAAAATCTGCCTCTTTATAGGCTGCTTCGCCGTCCAGCGTTGCGGTCAGATTCAGATCCTTTTCTGCCAGATACTTTTCAATATAATCATCCTGAATAGGGGATTTTTTATTGTTAATCAGTTCCACCTTTATCGGAACAATATCCACCGCTATGACCGGATTGTGCTGGGCAAGCAGCGTTGCAATCGACAGCCCGACATATCCTGTACCTGCCACTGCGATTTTATAAGGCGGCAGGGAAGGTTTTCCCGTCGCTTTTTCAGGAGCAAAAAGCAGCTCTTCCCAGTCAAATCCCAACACTTCACCCAACGCTTCCACCTGGGCGACAGACGGTGTAAAATCCTCTGATTCCAGTCGGGAAATCAGCGCACGGTTGATGCCGGTCTGGTCGGCCAGCTGCTGCTGGGTAAGACAGCTCTGTTTGCGTTTTTCAACGACCAACTGTGCCAGTCGTTTGATGGACATTTTTTTCATGACATATCATTCCTTCTCGACACGTTATTTTTAATAACAAATTATTTTCTGATTCTCAGAATATTACTGTTACTATCATAACATATTTTGAAGAAAATGCAATACATTTGCAAAGATATTATTATAAATAACAAAAATGCGAACAGTAATCTTTGAAATAAATGTTTGAATAAATTAAAAACAAATCTTGACAGATTGGCAAATATACAGTATAA
>DVLN01000168.1 GCA_018715465.1 Candidatus Faecivivens stercorigallinarum
AGTTATTTTAACAAACTGTCTGATTTTTGAAAATGGAGTGCTGTCTTTTTTGTTTAAATACTGGTATAATAAAGAAAATAGTACCGGAAAATATCAACTTTGAAAGGCAGGTATTCTGATGAACAAATCCGATTTTTTAAATCCCCGCGACTGTAAAGCACTTGACCAGGCTCAGACTCCCTTCTGGTTTTGGAACGACAAACTCGAGGATGAGGAGATTCTCCGTCAGCTTAAACTGATGACGGAGGCCGGCATCACCTGTTCGGCACCTCATGCCCGGAGCGGATATGTCGGGGATTATATGACCGAGGAATGGTTCGGGCGGATTCAGACGGTGCTCGACTATAAAAAGGCCCATGACGAACCGGTCTGGATTTACGATGAGTTCAACTGGCCGGCCGGCAGCTGCAACGGCGCGGTCAGCCGGGATGAAAAGCTGCGGGAACGGTTTTTGTATTTTACCCGGTACGACGTCCCTGCCGGGACGCTGTTCCATGCCAACCTGCGTCCGTTCGGGATTGCAGGACGTTCGCAGGGTGATTTTGATTCGCTCCCGAAAAACCTGTTCTGCTATGACGCCGAGACGATGGAACCGGTTCCGCTGACCCCTTACCTCAAGCCTCAGATTATCCGGCATATGCAAATCGGGATGAAGGATTTTGAGCTGCTGCGCGACCGGGATACCGTCGTCTATCAGGTCCAGCTGCTGATCGACCCGTATGACGAGGGTGGACGCGGCCAGCCCAACTACCTCAAAAAGGAAGCGACCGACCAGTTTATCCGGCTGACCTATGAACGCTACCTTGAACGGTTCCCGCAGGAGATGGGCAGCACCATCAAGGCATTTTTCAATGATGAGACCCGTTTTGCCCATTCTTTCCCCTGGACCGACCAGCTGCCCGAAAAGTTTCTTGAGATGAAAGGATACGACATCCGCAGCTGCCTGCCTGACCTGGTACTGCCGGGCGACAAGGCTGGACGGACAAGGGTCGATTATTACGACGTCGTCGCACAGCTGTATAAAGAGAATTACCACGGCCGCCTGCGTGACTGGCTGGAAGCGCACGGGATTGACTATACCGCCCATCTGCTGGGGGAGGAAACCGTCGGCGGGCATACCCGTTATTCTGCCGACTTCATGCGCCAGGTGGACGCGATGAGCCGTCCGGGCGTTGACCATCTGGGAAAGGGTATCGGCAGTCTGAACATCAAGTTTGCGACCTCTGCCGGCGAATGCTACGGAAAAGAGGGGGCGCAGGTTGAGGTATTCGCCGGATGCGGCTGGGATCTCAGCTTTGAAGAATATCTGCGGATGGTTTCCTGGATGTACCTGCAGGGTATCAAGACGATCGTCAACCACGGATTTTTCTACTCCATCCGGGACGAGCGGGCAAACGACTGGCCGCCGTCCGAGTTCTTCCAGTGGGCACACTGGGATCGGATGCCGGAAGCCAACCGGATGACCCGCCGGATGTATGGGATGCTGACCGGCGGACGGCAGGAAACGGATGTACTGGTATACCATCCGCAGGAAGCCTTCTGGCTGCACTATATCGGTCAGCAGGGTTACCAGACGATGTATCAGCGCGGGCCGCTGCTGGCAGACGACCGCGCAGTCGAGATCGACCGGGACGAACAGCTGCTGCTGACCGGACTGCTGGAACAGAACATCGACTTCACCGTCTTCCCGTCGGATGCAACCCGGCTGTTTAAGGCGGTGGACGGGAAACTGGTCAACCAGCGCACCGGCGCGGAATATAAGGCATTTGTGCTGCCGATGGCGGAGGTGCTGCCGGTTGAAACTGCCCGGATGCTGGATGCGTTTGCCCGTCAGGGAGGATACCTCTGCCTGATGGATTGTATGCCGGTGTACGGGATGCGCAAAGAGGACGACGCTGAGGTTAAAGCAATTTTTGAGGCGCTTAGATCGGAAGGTAAACTGCACTTTGTCTCCGACGCAGCAGATGCCGGAACGCTTGGGGCCTGGCTGAATACGGTTGTCCCGTCTCCGCTGACAATTGTCGAGGGAATGTCCACCTGTCCCAACAATCACCGCTGCTACCCGGAATGGATTGTTGACCCGGTTATGCACAATGATGAGGATTTGTCGGGCGTCGCCTATATCCGTTACCGCAAGGGCGATACACGGGAATACTTCTTTGTCAACTTTACCGGCGAACCTCAGCAGCTGACTGTCCGTGTCCCGTCGACAGCACTTCCCGAGGTCTGGGAAACCTTTACCGGTGAAATTACCCCTGCAAAACAGCTTTCGGTTTCGGATGGACTTTATGAGGTACAGCTGACGCTCCAGCCCAATGTCGGCACAGTCCTGATGACCTGGCTGTAACCGTTTTTTACTGACTGACAGATTGATGTTTTGGCCGTCCGGGAACAGAGTGTGTCTCTGTTCCCGGATTTGACGGTATGGGGAGAATCGAGTATAATAAAAACAGATAATACCAGTGTGCGAAGGAGGCAGTGTGCGATATGAAACATGCGGTAGTAGTCGGAAGTTTGAATCTGGATTATTCGATCGGCCTTGAACGGATGCCCAAGCCTGGACAGACGGTCTCTGCGGATTCCTTGCGGCTGAGTCCCGGCGGTAAAGGGGCCAATCAGGCTTATGCTCTCGGGAAACTGGGATGCAAAACGGCGATGATCGGCGCGGTTGGAAAGGATGACGCAGGGCGGCTGCTGACCGGGAATCTGCGTTCGGTTGGGGTGGATGTCTCCGGTATCCGGGAAAGCGATACCCCGACCGGTCAGGCGTTTATCACGGTCGAGAGAACAGGAGAAAATGCAATTATTATCCTCGCGGGTGCAAACGGTGAAGTAAGCCCTGCGGACGTCGACCGCGGCAGAAAGTTGATTGAGGACGCCGACTGTCTGGTCATGCAGCTGGAAGTCCCGGTGGAGACGGTGCTTTACGCCGCAAGGCTTGCAAAGTCGCTCGGTAAGACGGTTGTCCTTGACCCTGCACCGGCTGTCAGCGGACTGCCGGAAGAATTGTTTGCGTTGGCTGATTTCGTCAAGCCGAACGAGACGGAACTGGCTGTGCTGACCGGAATGCCGACCGATACGGCCACGCAGTGTGAAGCAGCTGCAAAACTACTGCTGCAAAAGGGAGCCGGGACAGTGCTTGTGTCGCTGGGCAGCAAAGGCGTGCTGGCAGTCGGAAAAGGAAATGAAAGTATACTGGTTCCGGCGGTCGAGTCGGAGGTTGTCGATACGACGGCGGCGGGCGACTGTTTTACCGCCGCGTTTGTGTCTGCTTATGACGGTGATCTGAAAAAGGCACTCCTTTACGCCAATACCGCCGCTTCGATTGCGGTTTCCCGCCCGGGTGCACAGGCTTCGATTCCATCGGCTGAGGAAGTCAGAGAACGGCTGTAAATGGCTTGCTGCCCGGCGCGTTTGCAAAGACTGCTATTTTCACTGCCAAGCGAATTGCTTAGCAGAAGCGATCAACGCGCACAAGGCAGCGGAAGCATTTCGTGGTTGACCGGATGGCAGAGCGGATTCGATAAAAGTTTATCTTTCGTTTGTTGACACCGGAAACAGATTCCGTTAAACTGAAAGAAAGCTGAACGAAAGAAGGATGAATATGCCGCTTTTTGATAAACCAAAACTGACCCAGGAGGAAAAAATCCGCCGGGCATGTGACGAGGGTGACGACAAGTACATCCAGAAGTGCATGAAAAAAGGAAAGGCACTGCTTTTGCAGACGGTGCGCATTCTCGGTGAAGAACAGATGGACCCTTATATGCCCAAACTCTGCGAACTGCTGACCTCGCCCGACCGTGACAAGCGGCTGGCGGCTGCTTATGCGCTGGGTGAAATGCGGTATTCGACCGCAGTCACTTTTCTGGCCCGGCAGCTGGATGAGGAAGAGGACGAGGAAGTCCGCGAGGAAATCCAGAAGGCGATTGCCAAATTCCGTGGATAAATGCAAAATGACCCCGGTACGGAAAATAACCGTACCGGGGTTTTGTCGTGGTATCGGGCGATGTTACCGCGCAAACTGTGCGTTGTACAGTTCGGCGTAAAAGCCGCCTTTTTCCAGCAGCGTCTGATGGTTGCCGCTTTCGATGATGTCGCCGTCCTTGAGGACAAGGATGATGTCGGCATTTTTGATGGTGGAAAGCCGGTGGGCGATGACAAAAGAGGTGCGCCCCTGGGTCAGCTGATCCATCGCCTGCTGAATCAGCAGTTCGGTTCTGGTATCGACCGACGAGGTCGCTTCATCCAGAATCAGCATCGGTGCGTTTTCAATCATCGCGCGCGCAATGGTCATCAGCTGTTTCTGGCCTTCCGACAGGCTGATGCCGCTGTCCAGCAGGGTATCATAACCGTTGGGGAGGGTGTGGATATAATGGTACAGCCCGACGGCCTTGCATACCCGGTCGAGGTCAGCATCGGTGACACCCTGTTTGCCATAAACGATGTTGTCCCGGATGGTGCCTTCAAACAGCCAGGTGTCCTGCAAAACCATTCCAAACAGGGAATGGACATTTTCTCTGGTGAGCTGGCTGATATTGATGCCGTCAATTGAGATGCTGCCGCCGTCAATCTCATAAAACCGCATCAGCAGATTGACCAGCGTTGTTTTTCCGGCGCCGGTCGGGCCGACGATGGCGACCTTCTGACCGGGCTGGACCTGCTGGGAAAAATCATGAATGATGATACGGTCGGGGGTATAGCCGAATTTGACGTGAGAGAAAGTGACCTGACCGGCAGGATTCGAGAGGGTCGCCGTCTTGCTGCTCTCGTCTTCCATTTCCTCTGCTTCCAGAAAGTCAAATACCCGTCCCGATGCGGCAGCTGCCGACTGGATGCTGGTCATTGCCTGCGCAATCTGGGAGAGGGGATTGGTAAACAGCCGGACATAGACCATAAATGCGATGATGACGCCGAAGGTGATGCTGCCGTTCATCGTCAGCAGCGCGCCGATGACGCAGACGGTTACATATCCAAGGTTGCCGATAAAGCCCATAATCGGCATCATCAGTCCTGAAAGGAACTGAGACTTCCAGCTTGCCTGGTACAGCTTTTCGTTGAGCGCCTCAAACTTTTCGGAAAATTCCTGTTCCGCGTTGCTCACCCGGATGACGGTATGACCGGCGTATGCTTCCTCGATATGGCCGTTCATGTCGCCCAATCCCTGCTGGCGGGCGATAAAGTACCGCTGGGAGCGTCCCATGATCAGCACCATCAGTACAAATCCGATCAGCGACGCGACAATCGCCGAAATGGTCATAATCCAGTTGGTCTTGAACATCATCAGCAGGCATCCGAGCAGCAGCACAACCGACGAAACCAGCGTGATAATGCTGTTCTGGATGGTCTGGGAGATGGTGTCGACGTCGTTGGTGACGCGGGAGAGAATATCGCCAAAGGTGGTTTTGTTGTAGTAGTCGATGGGCAGGCGGTTGATCTTTTTGCTGATGGCTTCCCGCAGGCCCTGCGAAATCCGCTGGGTGGTGACGGTCATCAGCTGCCCCTGGGTAAAGGTCAGCAGCGCTGAGCAGAGGTACATGACCGTCAGCAGCACCGCAACCCGCGTGACTGCGTCCATGTCGATTCCGGTCATCAATCCTTCGGTAATCAGGTCGGTGAGATCAGACAGTTTATCCGGCCCGATGATCGTAAAGACGGTTCCGCCGACTGCGCAGATCAGCGCGATGATGACAGCAGGAATGTATTTTTTACAGAAAAAGTACAGTTTTTTCAGCCCGGCGGGAGAGAATTTGCCCTGTGGCAGGGCAGCTTTATGATGCATATTCATCTGCTGAGTTCCTCCTTTGAAAGCTGTGAAGCGGCGATCTGCTTATAGACCGGGCAGGTCTCCAGCAGCTGTTTGTGGGTACCGATACCGACGGCGCGGCCATCGTCCAGAACAATGATCTTGTCGGCATCCATAATCGTGCCGATGCGCTGTGCGACAATCAGCGTCGTGACGCCGGCAGACTCCTGTTTCAGACGGCTGCGGAGAACGCGGTCGGTCTTGTAGTCCAGCGCCGAGAAGGAGTCGTCAAAGATATAGATTTCCGGCTTTCTGGCAATCGCACGGGCAATCGACAGCCGCTGCTTCTGGCCGCCTGAGAAGTTGGCGCCGTTTTGGGCGACTTCACCGCCGATGCCTTCCGGGATATTGCCGACAAAGTCGCTGCTCTGGGCAATATCCAGCGCGGCACGGATTTCATCATCTGTCGCCTGCTGCTTGCCATTGTCTCCAAGGCGGATGTTCTGGCGGATATCACCGGCAAACAATACCGCTTTCTGGGAGACATACCCCAGTTTGTCGCGCAGTTTTTTCAGGTCATATTCCCGTACATCCGCGCCGTCTACCTTTACGCTGCCCTTGCTGACATCGTACAGTCTCGGAATCAGGTTGACCAGCGTCGTTTTGCCCGAACCGGTCGCGCCGATAAAGGCAACAGTTTCACCCTTATGGGCAGTGAAGGTGATGTCTTCCAGCATATCTGCATCAGCGCCCGGATACCGGAAGGATACATGGTCAAATTCAATCTCGCCTTGAAGCGCGTTATCATTGTCCCGGCTGCCATTTTTCAGCGCCGGCGTGGTTTGCAGTACCTCAAGGATACGCTTTGCCGAAACCTGCGCACGCGGCAGCATGACAAAGATCATCGCCAGCATCATAAACGACATGATGACCTGCATCGAATAGGACGAGAAGACCACCATGTTGGAGAAGATGCCCAGCTTATCCTGCATCCCGGCGCTTTCGATCAGGTAGGCACCAATCCAGTAGATCCCCAGCGAGATGCCGTTCATGACCAGGCTCATTACCGGATTGATAATCGACATTGCCCGGTTGACCCGCAGGCTGTTGGTGGTCATTTCATCGTTTGCGGCGGTGAATTTGCTTTCCTGATAGTTTTCGGCGTTATAGGCGCGTACCACCCGGAGACCGGTCAGGTTCTCGCGGGTAATCCGGTTGAGGTTGTCGGTCAGCGACTGCATTTTGCGGAACTTCGGCAGCGCGTAGCTCATCAGCAGGGTGATGACTGTTAGCAGCAAAAGGACTGCTCCGGCGGTCAGCGTCGTCCACTGCCAGTTGCCCTTATTTTGGATTTTGATAATCGCCATGACCGCCATAATCGGTGCCTTGATCATCAGCTGCATGCCCATTGCGAAGATCATCTGGACCTGGGTGACGTCGTTAGTCGAGCGGGTGATCAGGCTGGCAGTGGAAAAATGGTTCATCTCTTCGCTGGAAAAGGAGAGTACCTTGTGGTACAGTTCACTTTGCAGCCTTCTGCTGACCGACGCCGCGATGACCGAGGCAAAGTAACAGGTGATAATTGCCATCGCCATACTGCCCAGCGCACATCCGAGCATCTTTGCGCCCGCAGTCAGAATCTCTGACATGGTGCTGCCGTCTGTCTGAACAAGTACGGTGATCTCGCTCATGTATTCCGGCAGCCGCAGGTCCAGCCAGACCTGACTGATGATAAACACCAGTGAAACCGCTGCCATCAGCCATTCGCGTTTTTTCAGGTAGCGAAAAAGTTTTACCATTGTGTCCTCCTTGTTACTGAGTTGTGAACATATCCAACAAAATTAGCTAAAATAGTTAGCTAATGTCTACTGAATAATAGCTCGTTTTCCACCAAACGAGAAAACAGACAGCCAGCACATAACAATGTACAAAAGAGCGCACTGAATCTTACGCAGATTCAGCACCAGAACAGACATGGCAATTACATGGGCCGCTGTCTCCCGTAGCTTTGCAGTAACCAGGCCCATGCCGCATTTGCGTTTTGCCAGACTAAACCTGCGTTCTACCTCCACGCGCTCACA
>DVLN01000169.1 GCA_018715465.1 Candidatus Faecivivens stercorigallinarum
CAGCTCACTGATAACATACGAGCACATGTGAACAGTGCTGCCAACATATTCCTTGCCACCTTCATAAACAACAAAGCCAAAGATGCCAGGAATCATCAGATTATTCAGCAGAGTAAAGATATTGGCAAAAGGGATCTTCGCAACCAGCGCGGTATCATCCACAACACATTTATAGTTTCTGGCAACCTGATCAGCAATGATCGAACCGGTCGCAATGCGGATAACCGGCAGCGGACGCTGCTGGTTGAGGGGGCTGATCAGAGGACGCAGTCTTTCGCCCTTTTCCAGCTCTTCCAGAGTGGTACGGGGATCCAGGATCAGATAGCAGTCACGTTTGCCTTCATACATTGCCTTTGCAATGCTTTCAATTTTCTTCATCAATTCAGCCTGAGGACCGCTGAACTGTTTGACATTATTACCAGGTTTTTTATCCTGAGCGGGAGCGGATTCCTGACCGCCTTTGGTCATCGAGATCTTGGGAGTCTCTTCAGTTGCCGCAGAAGCAACGTTTTCTTCTACTTCGTCTTCTTTCTTTTTGCCTTTTTTATCTTTATTGAAAATAGCCATGGGTCTTTTTCTCCGTTTCCTTTTTATTTGGTCAAATCCCAGTCAGATTTAACGCTATCACTATTTTACCACAAAAGCACAAATAAAACAAGTGGATAAACCACAAAAACTGCAATTCGCCATCCGAAATCTGTAAATTTTCTTTCAATTTACTGTTTTGCAGACGAATCCAGTCCGATTCTCCAGCTGCAAAGAGGCAGCCAGGCATCTTTTTCAAAGCTCCGGCCCTCAATCAGCAGATGATCGTCGTATACCGACAAAATCAGCCCCTGGCTGTCGTCCGTATCCTGCACACCATCCCAGACGGCACAAACAACTCCGTCATGCAGATAGCCGGCATTCCCATCCTTGACCAACGCGACCGTACCGGAAAGCGAGCGATGCGTGTGCCCGGAAATAACCAGCGTATTGGGGTATTTACTGACAATCTCTTTCACTTCGTCGGAAGCCGACAGATCAGACACCTCATAAGTTGCGGCGACCGTCTCAAACAAAGGCTGATGGACAAAAACAAACGCAAACCCTTCTGCTTCCGAAAGCGTCTGATCCAGCCATTCTAACTGGGTTTCCGACAGATAGGCATAATCCGGGTCATCGCTGCCAACAACGCCTTCATTTCCAAGAATGATAAAGGTGCATCCATTTTCGACAAAACTATAATAGACCTCATCGGTTCCAGTCTGTTCCAGAAAACGGGTGCGCAGCTGTTCAAAATCCGACCTGTTTTTATCCGAATCGTGGTTACCAATCGAATAATAAACTGGCGGCAGATTCCTGATCAGCCCTTCGATCTGGTTGAGAACCCGATATTCTTTTTCTGAACCATTGTCGGTGATATCGCCGTTATTGATGATCAGGTCAACCGCCGGCTCTACATCCATGATCTGGTTCAGTGCCCTGAAATAATTCCAGTTGTTGTGTCCCAGCAGAAAACCAGTCACATGAGTATCCGAAATCGCTGCAAACGAAAAGTTTGGCTCTTCCGTCTCAATATGCCGCAGCTCCGGCTGAATCGAAACACTGATCATCACTTCTCCCGGTTTACCGTCATCGTCCGCACAGGCCAGCAGCTGCGTCGCGCCCTCCGGGAATACTGAGCAGGCAGAGATCTGTCCGCTGACCGGATAATGGTCGTAGGCATTCAAGCAGAACAGCGGCTCATACCCTTTCAGCGGCTGGTTGTCACTGCCCCAGCAAATCCAGAGAGATTCCTTATCCGGGCTGGAAGGCCGTCCAACAAGAACAACCTGTCCATATGAGTCACCGGGCGTAGACACCTCCTGATTCGGTTCCCAACGCATGGCGAGGGTATCGGGGTCTTCCTGTGTCTCAAAATCCCAACTTCCAAGAATTGTGTACCCTTCATCCGCAAAAAGATAAGCGGTATATTGCCCTGCGTACCGGTTGAACAGGTTAATCGAACCGCGCATCTGGGGCGGATAATAAATCGAGGTTCCGGCAATGCTGTCGGATACCGGCTGCCACAAAAAGCTGTCATCCACCCCGGGCGTCTTTCCGCGCTCATATATACCGATCCAGGCATCTTCACCTAGATCCTCACCCTGTATACGAATTGCTGTTGCGTCTCCAACCTGGGTAACCGTCTGCTCGGCAAAGATCCGGCTGTCGGTAACCGTCAGCTGTTCACTATCCAGCACCTTGCCGAAGGAAGAGACCAACTCAACCGTATAGCTTCCCACCGGCTGGGACGGGAAGGTGACGGTACCGTTTTTGCTGCCATCCAGCTTCTGTTCAGCTACCGTCTGACCGTTATCCGTGAGGCGGACACTGCCCCGATAACAGTCTTCCCAGATCAGTTCGATTTCCGAACTACTGCCGACCGTTTCAGCGTTCATAATTAAATCGGGCGTCAACCGACCGTACCGCAGATACAATACGGTCGATATTGCGCCAATTATCGCGACAGCCGCCGCAGCAGCACTCCAGATTATAATTTTTTTATGTTTCATTGGCAACTTCCTGTCTACATTTAGATACAGCCATTATATCATAGGATATTCTGTAAATCAAGAAAATTCACCAAACGTTCAGTTTCGGTATCCGGTCACTTCATAAAGGAAGCGATCAACGCAATCCCGACTTTCAGCCCCGGCAGCAGACTGCTGCGCAGGATATACTCCTCCCGGGTATGAGCGCCACCGCCTGATACAACGCCGGGACAGATTGCGGGAATGTCCATCGACAACGGAATGTTGCAGTCGGTCGAACCAGACCCCAGACCCGGCAAAAACCCGGCATAGTTCTTTACTACCTGTTGTGCAGTCTTTTCCAGCCATTCCATCATTCCAGGATCTGGATTGCCGGAGCAGGGACGTTCTCCGATCTTTTCGACTCGGATATCAATTCCCTTTTCCCGGCAATTTGCCACTGCCTGTTCAAACGTCTGCTGCATAAAATGAAGACCTCGCCGGTCATCCGAACGGTACTCATACAGCATCGAAGCATTCTGAGCGATGGTATTGACCGATGTCCCGCCTTCGATACAACCCACATTATAGGTCGTATATCCCATTCCTTCCGGGATCTTAACTTGATACAGGGTGTGGATCAGTTCAGACAGCAGATGGATCGCGTTTGGCTTACCAAAGCTTGCATAGGAATGTCCGCCCGGTGTACGAATCTCCACCCGATAACGGTGAGAGCCAACCGCCTGATGGGTAATTCCCTCAAGATAACCGTCAAACGAGATCACCGCACGAATACGACTGCCATAATCTTTAAGCAGCTGGCGGCTGCCTTTCAGGTTGCCCAGTCCTTCCTCACAGGAGTTTGCGACAAACAGTACGCCACACCCGATCGGAAGTTCATTCTGCATGATATACCGCGCAGCAAGCATCAGAACAGCGAGGTTCGCGGTATCATCACCAACCCCCGGACAGCTGATCCGTTCATCGGTGACAACCGGTTCAAACGGCGTCAGGTCGGGAAAGACCGTATCGGTATGCGCCATAAAGACGACGACCGGTTTATCCTCCGTCAGATGCCAGGGGCAGACGACATTCTTTGCCTCGTCGATATAGGTATCCTTCCCTCCAGCCTGGATAAACCAGTCACGGCAGAAACTCGCCCGTTGATCCTCCTGATGGGAGGGCGCCGGAATCCGGCAGAGAGCCAACAGCAGCTGTTCCAGCTCTTCCTGGTAATCTTCAGCATATGCGATCGCTTTGGGCGACAAAATCTCCATTGTTTTCATCCTCCTTAGCATCCCGCAACTGCCAGATCACTGACCAGAACTGACGGGGCTCCGCAACAGGAAATTCCATCCTCGGTATTGACCGACAAATCGTCTGCTACATCGGTAATATCCTTAAGCATCTGGAAGAAGTTCCCTGCAACTGTGATCTCTTCAACCGCACGAACGATCTTGCCATTCTCGATCAGAAAACCTTTGGATTCCAGCGAAAAATCGCCGGTCACCGGGTTTGCACCGGCATGCGCACCCTTCATAAAGGTAATCATGATTGCTTTACCGGCCTTTTGCATCAGCTGTTCCCGAGTCAGCGTACCTGGCTGCATATAAAAGGTAAACGGTGCGATACCGACCGGCGCATCATAGCTGGACCGATAAGCATTGCCGGTGCTCTCCACCCCATCCTTACGAGCGGCGGCACAGTCATACAGCAGCTGTTTTAAAACGCCCTTTTCAATCACCGTCTTAGTCCGGGTCGGAACCCCTTCCGCATCAAACGCACAGGGGAAGAAGCTGCCCGGATAAAACGGATCGTCCACCAGCGTGACTGCCTCAGACGCGATCTGTTGGCCAACCTTCCCTTTCAGCAGCGACAGGCCATCCTGTACCTGGCTTGCTGAAAAAACCGAAGCAAAGATTTCCAGCATAGCCGTCATCTGGCTATTATCAAAAATAATCGGATAATGTCCACTGGGAACGGTAGCAGCGCCAATCTGCGCGACTGTCTTTTCAACCGCGCGTCCGACCAGCTTTTCAATATCCATCTCCCGGCTGTCGGCCTTCGCATCCACCATATGATCATTATATTTCTTGCCGCTGGCATCACTCGCGACAACATCGACGAAAAAGACCGACATACTGCCCTGACTCTCCAGGTAAAGCCCGGCCGAGTTGGAGATTGCCCGGCGGCTGGAGACATTGGCAATCTCAGCCATCAAACCCTTCTGGACCCGGTCATCTGCCTTCAAACCAACCTTCTCGACCGTCAGCAGCCGTTCTTTTACTTCAGCAGCATCCGACATCTCCACATTACGGCTGCTTACCGGCTGATATTCACCCCCAGTAACCAGCGTTTCCGGGGTATCATCACCGGTAAAGCCAGCAGCTTCCAGCGCACGGTGAAACAGTAGCGGAATTTCTTCAGCTGTAAACAACTCGGTTGAAGCAGTTCCCTTCTTACCATTGACAAGACAGCAAAGACTGACACCTTCGACTTGTGCGCTGGCCAGCTGGTCCAGCTCTCCGGCAAATACGCTGAACTGATCAGAGCTGTCTGCCTGATAATACAGCTGATAATCTGAAATGCCATTTTCACGAGCATACGCCGCTGCCGCGGCACTGAACTGTTCAAAACCCATTCTGATACCCCCTTTATTCACGACCACCGACGGTGATCTCACTGACACGGATCATCGGCTGTCCAACATCAGTCGGAATCGAACCGCTGGACGCGCCACACATTCCCTGCTCCCGGAGCAGGTTCATGCCAACCATGTCAATATTGCGGATAACCTCAGAACCGCGCCCGATCAGTGAAGCACCGCGCACTGGTTCACAGATCTGTCCGCCGCGGATGATGTACCCTTCATTGACCGCAAAGTTAAACTCACCAGTAACCGGATTGACTGAACCACCGCCCAGCTTTTTGGCGTACAGCCCATATTCAATCGAACCGATGATCTGTTCATCAGTATCCGTTCCGGGAGCAATAAAGGTATTGGACATCCGGGAAACCGGCGGGAAGGTATAGTCCTGACGGCGGGAGCTGGCGGTTGTCTCCATCCCCATCCGGCGTCCGTTGAGCTTGTCAATCAGATAGCTTTTGAGGATACCATTTTCGATCAGCACACGGCGGCGGTTGGGCGTCCCCTCGTCGTCAATATTTGTGCTGCCCCAAGCTCCCGGAATCGTCCCGTCGTCAATTGCGGTAACCTTTTCGGAAGCGACCTTCTGGCCGAGCTTACCGGCAAATTCCGACATTCCTTTCGCGACTGACGCCGCTTCCAGCGAATGACCACAGGCTTCATGGAAGATGACCCCGCCAAAACCGTTGTCAATTGCAACCGGCATTCTGCCTGCCGGGCAGTAACCTGCGTGCAGCATCGTAACTGCCTGTCGCGCCGCTTCTGCGGCGGTAGCCTCTACGTCGATTTCATCAAAAAATTCATAACCCTTCAACCTACCGGGGCCACAAAAACCGATCTGGTTCTCACTGCCCTGGCTGGCAACCGCACTGATTTTCATACGACTGCGGACCTGACGGTCGGTTACCAGCAATCCGTCCGATGTCGCAATCAGAATATTGCGGTCGACATCCAGCAAACTGACAGTACTTTGACTGATTTCACTGCTATAATTCCGCGCTGCTTTATATGCCCGTCTGGCAAGTGCGACTTTCTCTTCCAGTGCCACCCCGGAACCCGGTCTGCTTACCGGATGATGATTCTCACAGCTACCACCTGACAGATGGGACAGCTGCAGCTGTGCAGTACCGTCAGCCAATGCAGCCGCTGCTTTTTTCGCCGCGGAAAGGACCGACTCAGCAGACAGTCCGCTCGCACTGGCATACGCATACCGCAGTCCTTTAAATACACGCACGCCAACGCCAACGCTGTGCCGGCTGAGCGCGTTACGAATCCGGTCGTCAACCAGATCGGTCAGACCGCTGGTTGTATCTTCTGCAAAAATTTCGGCGTAATCCGCGCCGGTGGAAACGGCCTCTTCCAGCGCCGCTTCCAGAACACTTGTCAAAATCATCTGATCAAATTCCCTCCCTGACAGTTTCAGCGGCCCATTGCAGGCCGCTGAACCATACGCATGATCGTAAAATATAGGTCCAATTGTTTTATCAATGGGTAATCAGTTCCGGCGCCCGCTGCTGCAGATAGTTGTACATCGCGCCATACAGATTTGCACTGCTGCGATAATAGCAGGGCTGAATATCAATCCCCGTGACGACCGACAGACCGTAAGCAAACACATTCTGAACCGCCGCCTGCAGATCTGCGATTAAGCGGGGCTCCTTGCTGATCCCGCCGCCAATTACGATCCGGTCGGGGTCAAAGGTATTTGCTACATTAATGATCAGCCGAACGTTGCTGGCGATAAACTCGTCATACAGCATCTGAATATCCGGGTCGCCCTGCTCCAGAAGCTGGAAAAGAGTAAAACCATTCATCTCCATATCGGGATACTGCGGACCCACAACCCGGTCGCGCAAAGCCTTGACCATCTCTTTGCCTGCATCTTCTCCCAGCATTTGGAAATAAAACATCTGCTCTTTTTTGGCGCCTTTCATAATCGCTGCCCGTTCAACGATGCCTTCGGTCGAGCAGGTATAAGTAGCGGCACGCTCAATAATGTTGTTGCCGCCGTCGGTAATGATCGAGGAAAACTCACCGGCTCCAAAATGTTTTCCACGGTGAATCTTCCCGTCTTTGATCAATCCACCACCAATGCCAGTCCCCAGTACGATCGCCGCACCGTCCCGGCAGTCCTTCAGGTTTCCTTTCCAGGCTTCTGCCAGCGCAGCTGACTTCCCGTCATTTTCAATTGTCATTGGAACCGGGCAACGCTTTTTCAACACTTCAAAAATAGATTGATCTTTCAACAAATGCAGGTATGCCCCGCCGGAATAAAGGATACCGGTTTCGATATCCAGTGTCCCAGGAAAGCTGATCGCAATTCCTTCTATTTCATCGCTGAACTGATCATAGATGCTGCCAGTCGTTTCGACAAATTGCTCCAGACTTTCCAGTGGAGAAGGTACCTCCCCTGCATTGCTCATATTGGCCTGGTCATCCATCACACAGTATTTAATCGCACTTCCGCCGTAATCCAGCACCAGACATTTCATCTTCTGTCACCTCACCCTTATTCAGCAATTAAAAGACCTGATCGGGATGATACTTTTGCAGCCAGTTATACATCGCGCCGTACAGATTCGCACTGCTGCGGTAATAGCAAGCCTGTACATCAAAGCCGGGCACTGCGATAATATACTGTTGCTGAACCTTGGCAACCTGCTGCTGCAAATCGGCAATCAGCCGAGGCTCCTTACTGATCCCGCCGCCGATGACAAAACGGTCAGGGTCACAGACATGCGCAAGTGTTACAATCATCTGGGTCAGATTATCCAGCAGATCATTGTACAGATAGGTGATATCCGGGTCGCCCTCTTCCAACAGTTTGAAAACAGTGAATCCGTTCATTTCCATATTGGGATACTGCGGACCAGTCACCAGACTTCTCAGCCGTTCAATCTCTTTTTTAGCAGCTTCAGGTGCGAACATCATATACATATTCATCCGCTCGACGCCCTTCATAATCGCCGCCCGTTCAACAAACCCCTCAGTCGAACAGGTATAAGTCGCAGCATCATAAATGCTCAGCTTTCCGCCAGTCACCAGATAGGAAAATTCACCCGCAGCCGCGTGACGTCCACGATAAACCCGGCGGTCTTTAATAATACCGCCGCCGATACCGGTTCCAAGGATAATTGCAATGCCATCCTGACAGTCTTTCAGATTGCCGTTCCACGCTTCTGCAAGAGCGGCAGCCTTTCCGTCATTTTCCAGTGCAACCGGAACCGGGCAATGGCCTTCAAGCAACTGGATAATATTCTGATCTTTCAAGATAGACAGGTAAGCCCCACCGCTGACCAGCACGCCATCATCAGTAAAAGTGCCGGGCATACTGACAGCAATTCCATCAACCTGATCCTTGAACCGATCGTAGAGTTCACCGGTCACCTGCAGATATTCTTCCACCGAGTGATTGGGAGCGGGGACCTCCCCCTGTTCCGTCAGGTTTGCATCGGTATCAATCAGGCCATATTTCAGCGCAGTCCCACCGTAGTCCAGCACCAGGCATTTCATTTATAATCATCCTTTCCGTCAATACGGGCTTTCCGGTCAATACCGGCAGCACAATAACCCGTAATAAGATTATTATAGCAAAAATATACAATATCTGTCAATGGATGGTCAACAAAATAATAAAAAAGTCAGTTCCGCACACAGCTGTAGCGGCAATGCAGTGCCTGCTTGTCGGCGCCGGTATAGTCCTCCCCCAAAAAAGTTTCTTCCAGCTGCATGCCCAACCGCTCCATCAGATGGCGGGAGCGGGCATTGCGGGCATCACATTCCGCCAGAATTTTACTGGTCTCAGGATCTTTCCACAACAGCTTCATCATCGCGTCACAGCTCTCAAAAGCATAATTCTTTCCCCTGTACCTTCGATTAAAGATATACCCCAGCTCGTAGACATTTCCCTGCTTGTCACCGTCATTCTGACGGCTCAGATACAGATTACCGATCATCCGTCCATTGGTCAGCAGACAGACTGCCAAAAACTCCTCGCAGTTTGCCCGATTGGCCGCTTCCAACTGCGCTTCCTCACGGGTATAGGGTTGATACGGCTCGTAGCGGACAGTATCCGGGTCAGACAGGTAGGCATAAAGATCCTTCCAATCATCGGGATACATCCTTCGGATGATCAGCCGTCTGGTCACATACCGAAATGTCATCGAAAACATCCAGATCCCTCCAATGAAAAAGCTGCAATGTCCGGAAGACATTGCAGCAGGTAAATTACAGAATAAATCCAACTTTTTTCATAACCTTTTCCAGCGTGCGGCGGCTGATTCTCTCCGACAGCTCCGCACCCTTGCGGTAGCAGCTCTCCAGATAAGCCTTGTCCGCCATCAGACGGGCATATTCCTCACGAACCGGACGCAGATGGTCAGCAACAGCTTCACCGACAGCAACCTTGAAATCGCCATAACCTTTACCTGCAAACTCAGAGGTAATCTCGTCCATTGACTTGCCGGTAACCGCGCCGTAAATGGTCATCAGGTTGTTGATGCCGTCTTTGCCCTCGCCGTAACGGACTTCCATCTCGGAATCGGTGACAGCGCGTTTGAATTTCTTAATAATCTGGTCCTTTTCGTCTAGAATCAAGATACAGGCGTTCGGGTTTTCGTCCGATTTGGACATCTTTTTGGTGGGTTCTGCCAGTGACATGATCTTTGCGCCGGCTTTAGGGATATAGCCTTCCGGCAGCTTGAAGGTATTGCCGTAAACGCCGTTGAAACGATTGGCAATCGTGCGGGTCAGCTCAAGATGCTGGGTCTGGTCGGCGCCAACCGGAACCAGATCGGCCTGATAAAGCAGGATATCCGCTGCCATCAGCGACGGATAGGTGAACAGACCGGCGTTGACATTGTCGGCATGTTTGGCCGATTTGTCTTTAAACTGGGTCATCCGGGACAGTTCGCCGAACTGAGTATAGCAGGACAGAATCCAGGACAGCTGCGCATGGTTTCTGTTCTGGCTCTGGATAAAGACGATGCTCTTCTCCGGGTCGATGCCGCAGGAGAGCAGCAGCGCATAACAGGACAGGATCTGCTGTCTGAATGTCTTGGGGTCCTGACGGACGGTGATCGCGTGCAGGTCGGCGATCATATAGGCGCAGTCAAACTCATCCTGCATCGGGCCCCAGTTTTTAACTGCCCCGATATAGTTGCCAAGGGTGAAGACGCCAGTCGGCTGAATGCCGCTGAGGATTGATTTCTTTTTCTGCTGCTGTTCCATATTAAGAACTTCCTTTCATCGGATTTTACGAGGAAAAGGGAATTATAAAACAAAAAGGACTTCCCTCCCGACATGGGAAAGAAGCCCTCAAAGCTCTTTTTTATAGCCACCCAAATCTTCGTACCAACATACGCTCTTTCCAGAATAACGGCGAAAGAAAACCGTCGGACATTACTCGGCAAAGGAAATACCCTGCCTTTCTTTCCGCCCTCATGAGCCCATTCACCGGAGCCGCCAGCTGCCGCTTTCACCAAGCGCGGCATTCTCTTTACAGGCAAACTGCCCGGATACTCTTCTCAATCATCGGTTTATCAAAAGTATAGCACCCCTTTTCCCCCTTGTCAAGAGGGAACCGCAGGATTTATTCGCCCAGAAATTCATGCAGTGCCTCGCCCAGAATCCGGGTACCGGCGACCAGCTTTTCATCAGTCGGAGTCGAATAGTTCAGGCGGAAGCAGCGGCTGGGTGCCGATTCGTCGACATTAAACGCAATACCGGGAACAATTGCGACCCCTTTGGACTTGGCAAACTGGACAAACTTCAGCATGTCCGCTCCCTCAGGCAGAGTGCACCAGAGGAACAAGCCGCCCTGCGGAACGGTATATTTGACGCTTTCCGGGAAACCTTTGCGGATTTCATCCAGCATCAGGCCACTCT
>DVLN01000170.1 GCA_018715465.1 Candidatus Faecivivens stercorigallinarum
CTGACCAGCATCGACCGCAGCGGCAATAAATCGGATGTGCAGATCAAAGGCGGCGGAAACGATATCTGTGTGGATGACAGCGGCAATATTTATCTGCTGGAAAAATCATCCATCCTGACATATGACTCCTCACTCGAACTGAAAAAAGAACTGGTGACCGACACATCCGTTTTTGCAATGGCTGCACTGGGCAATAAACTCTATCTGCTGAGCGACACCCTGCTGGCAAGATGGGAAGACATGCTCCCGGGGAACTGATTTTCTGGGAATGTGGATGGAAGATGGGAGGAATGTAGATGCAAAATATATCTGTAGCCAGTGTCCTATTGGACGTAATGGTGATTTTGATTACAGGAAGCTTTGTCTGGTTTGGAATCCGGCGGGGCTTTCTGGTGACGCTGGTCAATTCCTGCGGCCGGCTGATCAGCTGTATCGGCGCCTATATCGGCAGCCGTGCGCTGGCCACGACCATATATCAGGTCTATATTCGGGAAAAACTGATCGACTCGATCGCCGAATCGGTGACCGATAGCTTTGCTGAATATGATGTCTCAATGCAGGTTTCCACGATCATGCAGGAAATCCCCGGTATTATCCGTAATATGGTATACGGCGTATTCGGGGATACGGCAAACCTGACCAGTCAGATTGGGGATACCCTCAACGGAACGGTCCAGACCGCTGCCACTCAGGTGGTCGACCAGGTTATCTATCCGGTCGTTTATGTCGTATTGCAGAGCATTTTGTTTTTACTGTTGTTTTTATGCCTGAAGATTGTGATTGGCGCACTGAGTGAAACGCTGCGCAACATCCGCAAATGCCTGTTGATCGGGGCACCGGATATGCTGGCAGGCGGTGTTCTGGGATTTTTGGAAGCGATGCTGTGCATCTTTGTCATCGTCGTCTTTATCAAACTGCTGGTCTATGCAAGCGGTGCACAGATCCCGTTCCTGAGTTCGGATACGATTGAATCGACGGCACTGTTTAAGATCTTCTACAACGCCAGCCCATTCAGCGGAAAGTGGGATCTTTGATAACCTTTACGAATTGGTTACTTTTTTTTCATCTTTCAATGCTGATATCTTACAGGAATTTGCGTATAATAATAAGTAGCTTTTATTATGCTATGAGCAAAGCTGTCCTGTATCTGGAGAAAGGAATCATTTTAGAATGGATATGTTATGCTGTAAATGCAAAAAACGGCCGGCTGTCCTGTTTATGTCCAAATTTGACGGCAAAGAGACAGTCAACGAAGGTTATTGCCTCAAATGCGCGTCTGAACTCGGACTGCCACAGGTCAAGTCGATGATGGACAGCCTCGGCATCTCCCAGGCTGATCTTGAAAACCTTGATGAACAGCTGGAAAATGGAATGTTTGAACTGGGCGGTGCAGATACGATGCCCCCGTTTTTGCAGAAGATGTTCAACTCTGACGGCTCCGGCGATTCAATCATTCCGTCGGCGGATGATGAACCAACCTCTGACGGCCTGCCGCGGGATCGTACCGCCGGTACCAAAACCCGTGATAAAAAAAGAAGAAAATATCTGGATAATTTCTGTGTCAACCTCAATGAAAAAGCCAAAACCGGCCATATGGACCGGATTATCGGTCGAGACAAAGAAATCTACCGGGTTGAACAGATCCTCTCCCGACGTCAGAAGAACAATCCCTGCCTGATCGGTGAACCCGGCGTCGGTAAAACCGCAATTGCCGAAGGAATTGCCCAGAAGATCGTTTCAGGGGATGTTCCTTTCCGTCTGCTGGATAAGGAAGTTTATCTGCTGGATATGACTGCACTTGTCGCAGGAACTCAGTTCAGAGGACAGTTTGAAAGCCGTGTCAAAGGATTGATTGACGAAGTTCGGGCAAAAGGAAACGTTATTCTGTTTATCGACGAGGTACATACCCTCGTCGGCACCGGAGATTCGGAAGGCTCGATGAGTGCCGCCAATATCCTCAAGCCTGCTCTTTCCCGTGGGGAGATTCAGGTAATCGGCGCGACCACCTTTACCGAATACCGTAAGAATATCGAAAAGGACGCTGCGCTCGAACGGCGTTTCCAGCCGGTCAGCGTCGATGAACCGACGATTGCTCAGACGATTGAGATTCTGCGGGGGATCGTGGAGTATTATCAGCAGCACCACAAGGTGTATATCCCGGATGATATCCTGATCGCATGTGCGAATCTGTCAGAGCGGTATATCACCGACCGTTTCCTTCCTGATAAAGCAATTGACCTGCTGGATGAATCGGCTGCCTGCGCTTCGATTAAGAGTACTGTCCTGACGGAAGTGGAGAAGCTCAACCGTCAGCTCAAGGAATTGACCGATCAGGAGCAGGAACTGACTTCTGCCAGTGAGATGGACTATGAAGCGATCGCCAAAGTCAAAGGCGGTATTATCAACGTTAAAGAACAGCTCAAGGAACTGGAACCCCAGGTCCGGGATGTGCGGGTTACAATGGAAGATGTCGCCCGTGTCATTGAGCTGTGGACCGGTATTCCGGCTGAAAAAGTCAGCGAGGACGTCGGTGCCAAGATGCGCAGCCTGGAAGCTGAACTGAAGGCACGGATTATCGGTCAGGATCAGGCAATCGACGCGGTCGTTGCTGCAATTCGCCGTTCGAAGGTGCATCTGTCTGCCAAGAGACGTCCTGCATCCTTTATCTTCGTTGGTCCGACCGGTGTCGGTAAGACAGAGCTGTCCAAAGTGCTGGCGGAAGGGTTGTTCGACAACAAGGTTGACCCGCTGATCCGTGTGGATATGTCGGAGTATATGGAAAAGCATACCGTTTCCCGGCTAATCGGCTCACCTCCCGGCTATGTCGGATTTGATGAGGCCGGCCAGTTGACTGAAAAGGTCCGCCGCCGTCCATATTCTGTCGTATTGTTTGATGAGATTGAAAAGGCTCACCCGGATGTCATGAACATCCTGTTGCAGATTCTCGATGAAGGCAGAATCACTGATGCGCAGGGACGTACCGTCAACTTTGAAAATACTGTGGTCATCATGACCAGTAACGCCGGTTCAAGCGATAAGACCGGAATTGTCGGTTTCAACAAGACCCAGGCGGAAATTTCCAGAGAAAAGGCACTTAACGCACTATCTCAGTTTTTGCGGCCTGAATTTATGGCGCGCGTGGATGAAATTGTCGTCTTCAATCCGCTGTCGGAAGATTCGCTGTGTAAGATTGCTGATCTGGCAATGAAGGAAATGGTCGGTCCGCTGCAGGATCTTGGCTATTCTTTCGAATACGACGAAAAGGCTCTTCGGCTGCTGGCGCGTAAGGGCGGCGGCAAGTATGCGGCACGTGATCTTCGCAGCACCATTCGCCGCGAAGTGGAGGACCGGATCGCTTCGCTGATTTTGGAAGGAATTCCCGATAAAAAGAAGATCTTTGTGTCAGCTGATGACCAGAATATCCTGGTTACCCTTGGCTGATCACTGTAATGGAAGGGCGCCGTTTTGCGGTGCCTTTCTTATTGCACGGCTGTGTCCGTATTTGGGTTTATTTGAATTGTAAAAAAAATGTGAAGTATATGAATGCAAAGTAAATAAAATCGTCTGTTAGCAGCAAAATCTGCTACAATAAATAGGATAAGCGCAGAAGCGCTCTCGACATAAAACTTCCTGTCAGGCAGGAGAAAGGCTGAATATTATGCTCAGAAGCATGACCGGATACGGAAGAGGACATCAAGTGATTGGAAATTACGATATTACCGTCGAGGTTAAATCGGTCAACCATCGTTACTTTGAATTTTCTTCCCGTATTCCCAAGGCGTATCAATTTCTTGAGGAAAAAATCAAGACTGCTGTCCAGAACGGCTGTTCCCGCGGCAAGGTCGAAGCTTCCGTTTCGATTCAGCTGATCGGCGGCGGAGAAAATGAGGTCACCCTTAATGTCGATATCACCCGTGGCTATCTGGCGGCACTGCGCAGCAGTGCCGGTGAACTGGATCTGCTGGACGATCTGCGCCTGTCCGATCTGGTCCAATTCCCGGACATTTTTACAGTCCGTAAACGGGAACTGGACCCGGAAGAGGTGTGGGAAGCGGTGCGCGGCGTCGCAGAGGAAGCGGTTAACTCTTTTGTTCGGATGCGGGAAAGGGAAGGCCGACAGCTCAAGGAAGACCTTGTGGGCCGGCTGGAAAATATTGCTGGGACCCTTTCCTTTATTGAGGAACGCGCACCTGTACTCAAAGAAGAGTACTACAACCGACTGTATCAGAAGATTACCGAACTGCTGGCGGACAAAAACATCGACGAGACCCGTCTGGTGACCGAAGCGGCGATCTTTGCCGATCGTGTCGCAATTGATGAGGAGACGGTCCGGCTGCGCAGTCATCTGAAACAGTTTGCCGAGCTGCTGGAAACCGATCAGCCGGTCGGCCGCAAACTGGACTTTCTGGTTCAGGAGATGAACCGGGAGACCAATACGATTGGTTCAAAATGCCAGGATGTCGATATCACCCGCCGGGTGGTGGACATCAAATCGGAGATCGAAAAGATCCGGGAGCAGATCCAGAACCTGGAGTAACAGCTGAAAGGGATGAGACAGATGAAACTGATCAATATTGGCTTTGGCAACATGGTATCCGCCGGACGTATTATTACAATTGTCAGCCCGGAATCGGCACCGATCAAACGAATCATTCAGGACGCGCGGGACAATGGTGTGCTGATCGACGCGACCTATGGGCGCCGGACCCGCGCGGTGATTGTCATGGACAGCGGTCATGTCATTCTGTCCGCAATCCAGCCGGAAACGGTTGCAAACCGTTTTGTCCAGAATGATGAGATGGAAGAGGAGAATGAAGATGAGTAAAGGCATTTTGCTGGTGCTGTCCGGTCCGTCGGGCAGCGGCAAGGGGACGATACTCGGGGAATACAGCAAGGATCATCCGTTGTATTTCTCAGTATCCAATACAACCCGTGCACCCCGTCCGGGAGAAATTGACGGCGTACATTATCACTTTATCTCCCGTGAGGAGTTTGAAAACAAAATCGCCGCTGGCGGGATGCTGGAGTATGCGCAGTATTGTGACAACTACTATGGTACCCCCCGTGATAAAGTGGAAGAACAGACAGCAAAAGGCGTCAATGTGATGCTGGACATTGAAACCCAGGGCGCAATGAATGTCCGTGCCGCCTGCCCGGAAGCAGTACTATGCTTTGTTGTACCGCCTTCGATGGAAGTGTTGCGTCACCGATTGACCCGCCGTGGAACCGAAGATGAGAAAACGGTCAACAAGCGTCTTGCACAGGCACTCAACGAGATCCGTCTGATCGACCGGTACGATTTTGTCGTCATCAACGACGCGCTGGAAGATGCTGTTGCCGATTTCGCCGAAATCGTCGCAATTTCCCAGGCTGCCGCTTCCGGGACACTGTCCCCTGAGCAGCAGACCCAACTCACCCAGATGAAAGAAAAATCCGCCGCCTTAAAGGCCGCAGTTAAAAAGGAGTTTTTATTATGATGCACAGACCTTCCGCCCCCGAACTTCTCAAACCCGGACAGAGCTATTATTCTCTCGTTATCGCTGTTGCAAAACGTGCCAGAGAAATCTCTCAGATTGCTGATGAAAGACATGATATCCTGACCGAAAAACCGGTCAAAATGGCAGTTGAAGACTTCGCAAAAGGCCGCTACAAAATGATCGAAAGCGAAGATATCGGGGTCATTCATGAACGCGCAATCACTTCGGCTGACGCGGCTGATCTGGACGATACGATTCTGGAATAATCATTTACTGACACGCAGTATAGTACTGACACGCAGTACTGTACTGATAAGCAGTACAGCAGGGAGGGGTTGACATGCCGCTGGTGGCAAAGGTCGCAGTTGAAAAGACCGGGTTCACTTTTGATAAACTATTTTCGTATGCGATACCCGATGCCCTGCAAATGGCGATCTGTCGTGGTGTCCGGGTGCTGATCCCATTCGGGAAGGGCAACCGCCTTTCCCAGGGGATGGTCTTTTCAATTGATGAAGAAAAGGCGATCGGACTCAAGCCGGTTATTTCGGTGCTGGATGAGGCTCCGGTTTTGACAGAAGAAGGGTTTGCCATCGTTTCATTTATGGTGGACACCACCTTCTGCACCTATTATGACGCGGTTCGCTGCCTGATACCATCCGGCCTTTCGGTCGCTGCGGCGACCCGCTTTTCCATTGCACCTGGCTTTTATCACGATACCATCCCAAATATGCCCCCCGATCAGCAACAGCTGATTCGGCTGATGCTCAGCGCAGACGGTCAGCGGGAAATCGACCTGCTGTTTTCCGGACCGGGATCGGGGAATCGTATCCTGACCGCAGAAGCAATGTCTGAAAAAGGTATCCTTGTCAAGGAAACACTTGTCACCCGCAAAGTCGGAGATAAGGTCATCCGCCTGGTGTCGATCGCACCGGGAATCGACCCGGACAACGGTTTTACACCCAAACAGCGGGAAGTCCTGCAGGTTTTGCGGGAACATGGTGCTTTACCGGAAAGGGAAGCGGCTTATCTAGCCGGCGTGACCGAATCGGTGGTAAAAAATCTGATCCGAAAAGAAGTCCTGCTGGAGACTGAAAAAGAAGTACTGCGTACCCCGTTGCCCCGTGTACCAATGGATGCTTCCAAAATCCTGCTGTCTGCCAAGCAGCAGGAAGTTTATGAAGGTATATCCGCGCTTTACCAGGCCGACGAAGCAAACGTCGCACTGTTGTTTGGCGTGACCGGTTCGGGAAAGACCTCTATTTTTATCCGACTGATCGAAGATGTCCTGTCAGATGGCCGTCAGGTCATCCTGATGGTGCCGGAGATCGCCCTAACCCCACAGATGCTTGCTAAATTCCGTGGATATTTCGGCGACGCAGTCGCAGTGATTCATTCCAGCCTGTCGGTCGGCGAACGTCTGGATGAAAATAAACGCATTCTCAGTGGACAGGCAAAAATTGTCATCGGAACCCGAAGCAGCGTTTTTGCGCCCTGCGAAAATATCGGACTGATTATCATGGATGAAGAAGGGGAACATTCCTATAAATCGGATTCTTCTCCTCGGTACCATGCCCGGGAGATCGCCAAGCTGCGCTGTGTCCGGCATAAGGCAACACTACTGCTGGCGTCTGCAACGCCAAGCGTTGAGAGCTTCCATGCCGCCCGGACTGGACGGTACCATCTGTTTACATTGAAAGAACGCTTTGGAACAGCTGACCTGCCAGATGTCCGGCTGATCAACATGATGCAAGAGGAACAGAACTTCAACTTTTCTCCGATCAGCGACCAGCTGGCAGAAGCGCTGCTGCAAAACTATGAACAGGGTCAGCAGTCAATCGTTCTGATCAACCGGCGGGGATATTCAACCTTCGCCGTCTGTCTCGACTGCGGTGAGGTTGTCCGCTGTCCCAATTGCAGCGTCTCACTGACCTATCACAAGGCAAACGGTTATCTGATGTGCCACTACTGCGGCTATACCAGAAAACTGGAAGAGCCCTGTTCCTCCTGTGGTTCTAATCATCTGCGGACGGTCGGCACCGGTACCCAGCGGGTGGAAGACCTGATTGCCAACCGGATTCCGTCGGCACGTCTGCTGCGGATGGATACTGACACAACCTATTCCAGATACGCCTACGAGGAAAAATTTTCTCAGTTTGAGGCAGGGGAATATGACATCATGATCGGTACTCAGATGGTCGCAAAAGGATTAAACTTTCCGAATGTCACCCTGGTCGGCGTTCTGGGCGCGGACCAGTATCTGTATTCCGGGGATTTCAGAAGCGGTGAAAAGACCTTTTCGCTAATCACTCAGGTTGTCGGACGAAGCGGACGGTATGAAAAGCACGGCTGTGCCTATATTCAAACGATCTCTCCCGAACATCCGGTCATTCAGGATGCCGCGCGGCAGGATTATGAAGCGTTTTATTCCGACGAAATTGTCATGCGTAAGACCGCTTTACAGCCGCCATTTTGTGACCTGGCTGTTATCGGTCTGTCCAGCAGCGATGAAACAGCTGTCCGCCAGACAGCTAGACAACTGCACACCCTGCTCGGCCAGGCGCTGACCGACACGGTTCCACAGCTGCCCTGTGTGCTGCTCGGGGTATCGGAAGCAGGCGTTTACCGGCTTAATGGACGGTTCCGTCTGCGGATTATCCTCAAATGCAAAAACAACCGCCGGTTCCGCAATCTGCTGCGCGGAGTTATCGCGCAGGCAGCGGGCAACCGGCTTTTCTCCAAAACCAGTATCTATGTGGATATGAACGGGGATATTGGCTAAGATAGTAAAGGATGAAACAAAATGGCTATTCGTAATATGGTATATGAAGGAGACCCGATGCTCCGCAAAACCTCCCGCGAGGTTACCGTTTTTGATGAAAAGCTCGGCACGCTGCTGGATGATATGGCAGAAACGATGGCCCAGCATATGGGCGTCGGCCTTGCCGGTGTTCAGGTCGGTATTCTGCGCCGGGTCGTTGTGATTGACATTGGAGAAGGACGTATCGAACTGATCAACCCGACCATCATCCGCTCCTCTGGTTCACAGGAGGGAAGCGAAGGCTGTCTGTCCTTCCCGGGACAGTACGGCATCGTTGAACGGCCCGACTCAGTGACTGTTCACGCGCAGGACCGCCATGGCAACTGGTTTGATATCACCGGAACCGGCCTGCTGGCGCGTGCTTTCTGTCATGAGATCGACCATCTGGATGGTATCGTCTTTAAAGACCACGCTTCCCGGATGCTGGACCCGGATGAACAGCCGCCGAAAAACAAAAGACGGGTCAAGGCACATGTCAAGGTCAAAAAGTAAGGGGCGTTTTATATGAATATTGTCTTTATGGGGACGCCCGATTTTGCGGTTCCCTGTCTGCAAAAACTGCTGGATGCCGGATACCCGGTTACGGGTGTCTTTACCCAGCCGGATAAACCGAAAGGCAGAGGATATAAGCTGGTGCCACCGCCAGTTAAAGAACTGGCAATGGCACATGATATCCCGGTTTTTCAGCCGGCCAGCCTGCGCAATGATGAGGCGTATGAGCTGCTCAAAAGCTGTGCGCCCGACCTGATTGTCGTCGTCGCTTACGGCAAAATCCTGCCCAAACGGGTGCTGGAACTGCCGCAGTACGGCTGTATCAATGTTCACGCTTCACTGCTGCCCCGGTACCGCGGTGCAGGCCCCATCCAGTGGGCAATTCTCAACGGCGAATCTGAGACGGGTATCACGACGATGTATATGGGTGAAGGACTGGACACCGGCGATATGCTGGAACAGGTCAAAACCCCGATCGGAGAGAATGAAACAGCAGGCGAACTGTATACCCGTCTGTCTAAAATGGGCGCTGAAACGCTGCTTGTGACACTGCAAAAGCTGGAAGCCGATGCTTTGCTGCGGACACCGCAGGACGACAGTCTTTCCTGTTATGCACCGATTCTGGACAAGAGCTTATGCCCGCTTGATTTTAACAAAACAGCCCGCGAGCTTCACAACCAGATCCGTGGATTGTCTTCCTGGCCGGCTGCAACCACCACCTACAAAGGCAAACGCCTCAAAGTATATGAGAGCCGCCTGGTTTCGATGAGTGGTCAGCCTGGTGAGATTCTGGATACCAAACGGTTTATCGTCGCCTGTAAAGAAGGCGCACTGCAACTGGTTTCGGTTCAGTATGAGGGCGGACGCCGGATGGATGGCGACGCATTTTTGCGTGGAAGACCCCCGGTGTCGGGAGAAAAACTGGGTGAATAACGGATAATTGATGGAGGAGATTGTATGCCGGCTCGCAAAATATCTGCCCGTGAAGCAGTTTATAAAGGACTATTGCGGATGCAGCAGGGGGCCTATTCCAACCTCCTTCTGGACAGCCTGCTGTCAGAACTGGACGACAGCAGAGAGCGGCAGTTTGCTGCCCAGCTGTTTTATGGAGTTCTCGAACGGGATGTGACCATCCGCTGGGTCATCCGCTGCCTGATTGGGAAACCGGAAAGCAAACTGGACAATGAGGTGATTGCTGCTTTGTCGATCGCCCTCTACCAGATCAAATGGATGGACGGTGTACCGGATGCTGCGGCAGTCAATGAAAGTGTAAATCTGATTCGACACTCTAAAAAGAAAAGCGCGGCCGGATTTGTCAACGGAGTTCTGCGCAGTTTCCTTCGAAAGGAAGGTCAGCTTCCTCTGCCGGAAGACCCGATGGGGCGTGCTGAAATTGAATATGCAATGCCGCGCTGGATTTTGGAGATATGGAAGCGGGACTATGGAATGGATACTGCGCTTCGGCTGGCGGAAAGCTGTCTGGGACGGCCGCCTATTCAGCTGCGTGTCAACACGCTGGTCACCAACCGCGACGCAGTCATGACCGAACTGGAAGGCGAGGGAGTCAAAGTGCGTCCCCATCCACTGTTGGGTGACTGCCTGACAGTTTCAGAGACGGGATCTCTTGGCCGCCTGGCTGCGATCAAAGAGGGACGCTGCTATGTACAGGACGCCGCTTCTCAGCTGTGCGCCCGTGCGGTTGACCCACAGCCGGGAGAAACGGTACTGGATCTCTGTGCCGCGCCCGGCTCAAAAAGTTTTACAATGGCACAGCTGATGAAGGACAGGGGTCAGTTGTTATCCTTTGACCTGCACCCCCACCGGGCACAACTGATCGCGGATGGTGCCAGAAGGCTGAATATCCACTGTATCCAAGCCGAAACAGGGGATGCGGCGAAATACAATGCTGCACTGCCTCTGGCAGACCGTGTGCTGTGTGATGTTCCCTGTGCCGGGCTGGGGGTCATTCGGAGAAAGCCGGAGATCAGGCGCAAGAGTGCAAAAGAGATCGCCGGATTGCCGGAGATTCAACTGGCTATCCTACATAACGCGGCCAACTACCTGCGGCCGGGCGGAATACTGGTCTATTCCACCTGCTCGCTTAATAAAGACGAAAATGACAGGGTCGCAGCTGCTTTTCTGGCAGCGCATCCCGATTTTACGCCATCCCCCCTTGGTGCTGTATTTGAACAGCTGGGGGCAGACGGAAACACCGTCGGCGGGAACACCGTCACACTAATGCCGCATACCGGCGATTACGACGGGTTCTATATTGCAAGATTCAGCAAAAGGGTGTGAGTATTATCAATACCTATGATATCAAGTCGCTGACCATCCCGGAGCTGGAAGCATTCATGCAGCAGCTTGGGCAGCCGAAATTCCGTGCAAAACAGATCTTTCAATGGCTGCATCAAAAACGGGTATTGTCGTTTGACGAGATGAAAAATCTTCCGGCACCGCTCCGGGAACAACTGAAACAGCAGTGCAGCATCACCCACTTTACAATTGAGCGGAAACTGGTGTCGGCGGAAGACGGAACCATCAAATATCTTTACCGTCTGGCAGACGGAGAATACGTGGAAAGCGTGCTGATGCGGTATGAACATGGTATCAGTGTCTGCGTCTCCACCCAGGTGGGCTGCAAAATGGGATGCAGTTTCTGCGCGTCAACGAAGGCTGGATTTGTCCGACACCTGACTCCGTCGGAAATATTGGAACAGGTCTATGCACCCGCCAGAGATACCGGCGAACGAATTGATAGCCTGGTGTTGATGGGAATTGGCGAGCCGTTGGACAATTACGACAATGTGCTGCGGTTCCTTGAATTGGTCAGCTCACCTGATGGACTGTGCATGAGCCACCGCCATATTTCGCTGTCTACCTGCGGACTGGTCGACCGGATCTATCAACTGGCTGATCTGAATTTACAGATCACCCTGTCGGTATCTCTGCACGCCTCCAACAATCAGGTACGGGATGAAATCATGCCGGTCAACCATCGTTACCCGATTGAACAGCTGATGAAGGCCTGCCAGTATTACACTGACAAGACCCATCGCCGCATCTCCTATGAGTATTCTCTGATCCGCGGTGTCAATGACAATCCACGTCAGGCGGAGGAGCTTGCCGCCCTGCTCAAAGGAATGCTCTGTCATGTCAATCTGATTCCGGTCAACTATGTCGAGGAAGCCGGATTCCATCAGAGTGGACGCCAGCAGATTTATGCGTTCCAGAAGCTGTTGCAGTCCCGCGGCATCAACGCGACCATCCGCAGAACACTTGGTGCGGATATCAACGCCGCCTGCGGACAACTGCGGCGGACGGCCATCAAAAAATAGAGTCAAAGCACAGGAAGGAGCGCTGCCGATGAAAATTGCTGGGAAAACAGACGTCGGTATGATCCGAAAAACCAATCAGGATACCTTTCGTATCGCTGTTTTGTGTGACGGAATAGGCTTTGCGCTGGTCTGTGACGGCATGGGCGGCGTCAAAGGCGGAGATCAGGCAAGCGCCATCGCCAAACGGATGATTACATCGGTCATCCGCGACAATATCCAGACAGGTATGATGGATGATGAGCTGCATGACCTGCTGCTGCGGGCGATTTTCGAAGCCAACCGTCAGATCTATGAACAGGCACAGAATCAGCCGGAATTTGCCGGCATGGGAACGACTGCGCTTGCGGCAATCATTACGCCGGATTGCGCTTATATCGGTCATGTCGGGGACTCAAGACTGTATCAGTTACACAGCGGACAGTTTTATCAGGTCACCCGCGATCATTCGCGGGTGCAGGAGATGATCGACCTGGGACAGATTACACCCGAAGAGGCGCGGCTGCGTCCCGACCGGAACATCATCACCCGGGCGGTCGGTATCGCGCCGGATGTGGATGTCGATTTGCTGGACCTTCAGCTGTCACCGGGCGACCGGCTACTGATGTGCAGCGATGGACTTTCGGGGTTATGCAGCGACCGGGAGATGGGAGATGTCCTTTCCTCTCATCCGATTGAAGAGGTGACCGAGCAACTGATCGCTGCTGCCAACCGCAAGGGCGGCTATGATAACATTACCGTCGTTGTCATTGAAAATTGACGACGGGTTTATGACCAAAAAGGAATGGTTTGCATATGGAATATATCGGTAAGACGTTGGGTGAGAGATATCGGCTTCAAAAACTGATTGGCAGCGGCGGCATGGCCAACGTTTTTGAAGCGGTTGATTTACAAGAAGATGGCCGGATTGTTGCGGTCAAGCTGCTTCGTCAGGAATTTCTGACAAACGAGGAGTTTGTCCGCCGATTCAGGAACGAATCCAGAGTAATCGCTGTACTTGACCACCCCAATATTGTCAAAATATTTGATGTCAATTTTACCGGCGAAGATCAGTATATCGTGATGGAATATATTGACGGAGTCACCCTCAATCAGTATATCCATCATCAGGGACATCTCCGCTGGAAAGACGCGGTGCATTTTCTGGAACAGATTCTGCGCGCACTTCAGCATGCACATGATCATGGGGTGGTACACCGGGACATCAAATCCCAGAACATCATGTTACAACGCGATGGCTCCATCAAGGTGATGGATTTTGGAATTGCCCGCTTTGCCCGTGAGGATATCCGCAGCGGACAGAATAAGGCGATCGGTTCCGTACACTATATCAGCCCTGAACAGGCCTGCGGTGAAGAATCAGATGCAAAGAGCGACATCTACTCGCTGGGTGTACTGCTGTATGAGATGCTTTCCGGCAGTGTGCCATTTGACGGCGCAACCCCTGAAGAAGTCGCCATGAAGCATATCCATGAACAGCCCGTTCCTTTGCGTCAGGTCAACCCGGAGGTGCCGGTCGGTCTGTGCGAGATTTGTGACAAGGCAATGCAGAAGGATAAAAATATGCGTTATCGTTCTGCAAAGGAGATGCTGGCGGCTGTCGATGCCTTTAAAGCCAATCCCGCGATCCGGTTTCATTATCAGTATACCCGCGCGGTTGACCCGTCTTCGCTGGAACGTCGTCCGGCTGTACAGCCGACGCAGAACAGACGCCCCCAGCGGCAGGCAATCGACCCTGAGGAAGAAGAGATCATCGTCATCAAAAAGAGTCCGAGTATTCTGATCCTGACTGGAATTGCAGCGGCATGTTGTCTGACTGTCATTCTGGTTATGCTGGGCTTTTTCTATTGGGGACGGGATGAAGCCGTTGGCGAGATTGTTATGCCGAATCTGGTTGGCATGTCGTACGATGAGGTCAAAAACAGTGAAGAATATGGCCAGTTCGATTTTGTCATAGAGGAACGGGGAATGACCGACCAGTATGCGGCAGGCATTATCTATTATCAGAATGTCACAGCCGGTACAACAGTCAAGGTTAACCGTACCGTTCGTATCAAAGTGAGCGATGGAATCTCTACCCTCTATGTCCCCGATCTGGTCGGCAAAGACCTGAGCGCAGCAGAAGAAATACTGCATGAAATGGGACTGGACTATTCGATTAAAACCCAGGAAACCGATGAAGACGCCAATATTCCGGCAGACCAGGTATTATCCACCGACCCTGTTGCCGGTACACAGGTGGAACAGAACTCGGTTGTTACCATTTATATCAGCCGCGGCAATGTCACTGCTGCCCTGAAGGTACCGGAGGTACGCGGCTTGTCTCTGGAAACGGCGATCGCCCGACTGGAGGCTGTCGGTCTGACAGTCACATCCACTGAGGTGGACAGCGACCAGGCGGCAGGCATAGTTGTCAGCCAGAGCATCGCGGCAAATGAATATGTACCGGAAGAGGGTGGAACCATCCAGCTGGAAGTCAGCAATGGCTCCGGCTATCAGAAGACAGTACCGGTTCAGATCAATTTTCCGGCCGACAGCAATTCCAACGACTATACGATGGTTCTGTATATGGACGGCGTCGATATCGGCAGCATGACAGTCAATCCGTCGACCAACTCCTCGCTGGTGCTCAATGTCACCGGCAGGGGACAGCAGGAAGTAACCGTTTCACTGGATGGGCAGCGTTATGTTTCTTATTCGATCAATTTTGATACCGGCGAAGTTACCATCTCGAGCGACTACAATACTTCGATTGTCACTGGCGGTCCCGATCAGCCTTCCGACCCGGATGATGACAGCAATGATGGTCCCGGTGGCTCGACACCTGGTGGTGATTCACCCAGTTCCGGCGGCCCCGGCGAATATGACGGTCCGGGCGAAACAGCTGGTAACGCTGGGCCTGGTGATGTACAGGGTCCCGGTTCGACAGAAGGCCCCGGCGCAACCGACTTTGAATAACTGTTTAATATAATTGGATAACAGCGTCAGATTTTCCCCGCCATTGGCGGGGAAAATCTATACATACATAATCAGAACGCTGATGGCAAAGGAGATGTTTTATGACAGTACAGGGGCTGATTATTAAAGCGATCAGCGGCGCATTTTATGTGCAGACTGATGATGCCATCCTGCCATGCAAGGCGCGGGGAATCTTCCGCAAACGTGGAATTGCTCCACTGGCAGGAGACTATGTGCGGATTGAGGACGACAACATCATTGAAATCCTGCCGCGCAAAAATGAACTGGTCCGTCCCAAAGCCGCCAATATTGACCTGGCGCTGATGACCGTCTCAACCACCGAACCATCCCCCAACACTTTCGTACTGGACAAGATGCTGGCGGTGTGTGAATACAAAAAAATCGAACCGGTGATTATTCTGACTAAAACCGACTTGAAAGAAGATGACTCCTTTGCAGAGATCTACCGCAAAGCCGGTTATACCGTTATCCTCACTGGGGAGGATATTCATAATGAACAGGATATCCTCGCGCTGATGCAGGGAAAGGTCAGTATCTTTATCGGCAATACCGGTGTCGGCAAATCCACGCTGCTCAACCGGTTGTTTCCTGATCTCGACCTTCGCACCGCTGCTATCAGCAACAAGCTGGGCAGAGGACGCCATACCACCCGTCAGGTCGAACTGTATCCCATTCCGGGCGGTGGATATGTCGCGGATTCTCCTGGATTTTCAACCGTAGAGCTGGAACAGTATGAGCCAATCCGCAAAGAGCAGCTGCAATACTGTTTTCGGGAATTTGCACCATTTCTGGAAAAATGCAGGTTTGCCGACTGCTCGCACCGGCGGGAGCTGGGGTGTGCAGTGGCGAAGGCTGTGGAGGACGGGTTGATCAGCCCCAGCCGGCATGAAAGCTATGTCACGCTATACGAAGAAGCAATGAAAATACCGGACTGGCAGCGTGAGGAAGGACGAAACGGATGAAAAAATGTGTCATTTTCGGCGCGGGCAGTCTGGATAAAACGCCGCTGCTGCCGCCAGTCATGCCGGGAGATTACCGGATCGCCGCTGACGCAGGACTGCGCAACGCAGCACTGCTGTCGGTAACACCTGACCTGGTGATGGGCGACATGGATTCGCTGGAGAAAGATGAAGTCCCGGAAGGGTCCATTCTATTTCCGGTTCGCAAGGACGATACTGACCTGATGCTTGCGGTCAAAAAGGGAATTGAACTTGGATACCGGGATTTCATCCTGTATGGCGCACTGGGTGGACGACTGGATCATACCTTTGCCGCCTTTCAGACACTTGCCTTTTTGAAAGAACAGAGCTGTGACGGCATTCTAGTTGATGGACACCACTGGGTCACGATGCTGGAAAACCAGTCCATCCAGATACCCGCGGGATACCGTCATGTTTCAATTTTCTCATACACCGAACAGTGCAGCGGTATCTCTTTACGCGGATTGAGTTATCCGCTGGAAGATGCTTCCCTGGATCAGAATTTCCCGCTCGGTGTCAGCAATTCAATTGAAAGCGAGCCTGCCAGCATCTCAGTCCGACAAGGACGGCTGTTGGTCATCCTGTCTGATCTTCCCTGAGAATGGGAACCGAGACAGGCCCTTTTGCGTACTATAAAGCAGAAGGGAGGCTTCTTTATGAAAATCATTGTAATGAAGCCGTCTGGACTGATGTCCGGGCTGCTGCGTAAAATTTTCGGTATCCATCGGGTTTCACACCAGGACAGCTGAAAAAGGAAAGGAAAAATACAGGATGACAAAAATTGGAATCATTGGAGCGATGGGCAGCGAGGTTGAGCTGCTGAAAACCCGTCTGACCGATTGTCAGGAGACTGTCGCGGCTGGCCGCCATTTCTACAGCGGGAACATCGGTTCCACTCCGGTCGTGCTGGTCTGCTCCGGCATTGGCAAAGTCAACTCGGCGGTAACCTGCCAGCTGTTGATCGACCTGTTTCATGTCTCTGCCGTTATTAATACCGGCGTGGCTGGCGGCGCAGGAAAGGCAACAGTACGGGATGTAGTCGTCTCGACCGACGCGGTCTATCACGACATGGATCAGGAGATCCTCAGTCATAATTATCCGTTTGTCAAAGGCTTTACCGCTGATCCAACACTGGTACAGCTCGCAATGAACGCCTGTGCTGGAAAAGTCACCGCTTATGCAGGCAGAATCGCAACCGGTGACCAGTTCATCTGTGAAAGGGCAGTCCGGGATGATATTGTTGCCCGTACCCAACCGATGGCGATTGAAATGGAAGGCGGCTCAATTGCACATACCTGTGCAGTCAACAGCATTCCGTTCGTCATCATCCGCAGTATCTCTGACAACGCGGACGATGACGCTGAGATGAGCTTTGAAACATTTGAAAAGATCGCTGCTAATGATGCCGCAGAAATTGTAACCGCTATGCTGCATCAGATGTAAAACATAAACTGTCCATATTGACCAAAAGCCGTCCTGAACTGTCCAGACAGTTCGGGGCGGCTTTTGGTTGTCAGACATCTAAATAATGTCTGCTGAACAATGAAAAAAGCCTACAGTGCCAAGAC
>DVLN01000171.1 GCA_018715465.1 Candidatus Faecivivens stercorigallinarum
TTGACCAATTATTGACAAAATGGTAAACTTCTGATATCCTGATACTCGGAATGTGTTGTCCGTTGCCAAACGCATTCGCTGCCCTGACGGACAGTTTTCTCGCAGAGTTCTGTGTCTCTGCGGCTGGCAGAAAATTTCCGTAAAACCCCGGGGCGTTCGCATCTCACCCTGAAGTATTATTAATGAAAGAAGGAATCCTAGAAAATTTTTCATTCATCAGTCATTTCCGGCCTCTATTTCTATAGTAGAAAGGAGAGAACTCATGAAGCAGAAGAAAGAAAACAATTTTCCGCTGATGGCGCGGTACCTGAAAGGGAATATCCGCTATTTTGCGGCAGCGATTCTCTGTTCGGTGCTGAGCACCGTCTGTAATTCGCTGACACCGCAGATCATCAGTGTTACCATTGACTCAATACTCGGCAATTCGGAATATACCCTGCCGGAAGTCCTGGCACGGTTTACAACTTTGGACGCGCTGCGGGCAGATGTTGGAAAGACGTTGTTGATTGCAGCGGGTGCGATCGTTGTGATTGCGGCAATCGGCGGTATCGGCAGCTTTGGCACCCGAACAGCTACTGCGATGGGGAGCGAAGGCTTTGTTAAGGGACTGCGGGATGCGTTGTTTTCACATATTCAGCGGTTGCCTTACGCCTGGCATGTCAAGCACCAGACCGGTGAAATCATCCAGCGCTGTACATCTGATGTCGAAGTTATCCGAAACTTTTTCACCAACCAGATGTTGGAAGTTATCCGCATCAGTTTTATGGTGATTTATTATTTGTTCATCATGTTTTCGATGAACTGGAAGATAGCGGCAATTTCCGCTGTATTTATTCCGGTTGTCCTGATTTATTCGTTGATTTTCTATTCCAAAATCAGCACTCGTTTCCGTACAGCAGACGAAGCAGAAGGTGTTCTTTCAACGGCGGTACAGGAGAACCTGACCGGTGTTCGGGTAGTCCGCGCATTTGGGCGGGAGCGTTTTGAGGTAGACCGGTTTAACAAGAAAAACCAGCGTTTTTCTACCCTGTGGGTGGAGCTGGGCAAGTTGATGAGCGTCTACTGGGCACTGGGCGATCTGATCACCGGTTTGCAGATTATGTCGGTTATTGCAGCAGGTGCTGCTTTTGCCGCAACCGGCCAGATTTCGCTCGGAACCTTGCTGGCGTTTATCAGTTATAACTCTTCACTGACCTGGCCGATCAGAAGCCTCGGACGGATTTTGTCCGAGATGAGCAAGTCGGGAGTGTCCATCGACCGTGTCGCTTATATCCTGCGCTCTCAGGAAGAAAAGGTGCTTGAAGGAGCGAAAACTCCGCCAATGGACCGCGACATCACGTTTGAAAACGTTACCTTCTCGTATGAGGGGTTGAAACCGGTTGTATCCCACCTCAATTTTACCATCAAGGCGGGACAGACTTTTGCAATTCTGGGTGGAACCGGTTCGGGCAAGAGCACTGTTGCAGCACTGCTTGACCGTTTGTATGACCTCGGTCCCGATCAGGGCCGTATTACGATCGGCAGGGTGGATATCCGGGATATCCGGCGGGATTATCTCCGCCGCAATATCGGTCTGGTTTTGCAGGAACCGTTCCTGTTCTCCCGAACAATTGGGGAAAACATTGCAATCACCCGGCCAGGTGCTGGTTTGAGCGGGATTCGGCAGGCGACGACGATTGCCTGTGTTGACGAAGCGATCGACACCTTTACCGATGGATATGATACGATTGTCGGCGAACGTGGTGTTACCCTGTCGGGTGGTCAGAAACAGCGTGTTGCGATTGCGCGGATGCTGATGCAGCAGGCGCCGGTCATGATTTTTGATGACTCGTTGTCAGCGGTCGATGCCGAGACGGATACCAAGATCCGTTCGGCACTAAAAGAACGGATGGGCAGTGCGACCGTTATTCTGATTTCTCACCGGATTACGACGCTGATGCAGGCGGATGAAATACTGGTGCTGAAGGACGGGGAGGTATCGGATATCGGTACCCACCAGGAGCTGATCTCCCGTCCGGGCATCTATCGGGATATTTATGATATCCAGATGGCGGCTGCCGACCGGGAACTGCTGGAAGACAGCGAAGATGGGCTGGACGTGGAAGGAGGTGCGTCCGAATGAGAATTGATGATAAGGATTATACCAAAAATTTTGAATGGAAAACCTGGCTGCGGCTGGGGCGGTTTATGAAGCCGTACAAATGGGCGTTTGTTGCGGTATTTACACTGAACATCGTAGCGGCCTTAATCGACATCTGCCTGCCGCTGTTCCAGCGGTACGCAATCAACACCTTTGTTGTCGGCCAGACGACCGACGGGCTGGGGGTATTTGCACTGGCCTACACTGCCGCGATCGTACTTCAGACTATCGGCACGATTATTTTCTGTCGATTGTCGATGAAAAACGAAATGTACATCGGACGTGACATGAAGCATGATTGCTTTGTTCATCTGCAGACACTTTCGCTTTCCTATTATAATGTCACGCCGGTCGGCTATATTCTGGCGCGTGTCATGAGCGACACCAACCGAATTGCTGGTATGCTGGCCTGGCAGCTGACCGATATGCTCTGGCAGATCGGCTATGTCTGTGGTGTGTTTGTGGCGATGTTGTTTTTGAACGTCAAGCTGGCGTTGATGGTCATGATTGTTGTGCCGGTTCTGGCGGTTTTGACGGTTTATTTCCAGAAGCGGATCCTGATGTGGAACCGCCGTGTCCGCAAGCAGAACTCTAAAATTACATCCGGCTACAACGAGGGCATCATGGGAGCCAAGACTTCCAAAACGCTGGTCATTGAGCAGCAGAACTGCGAGGAGTTCCAGCAGCTGACCACTGAAATGCGGATGGCCGGCGTTCGTGCAGCACGTCTGCGGGGTATTTTCCTGCCGCTGGTGCTGCTGCTTTCCAGCATGGTCACTGCGATTGTCCTCAACCGTGGCGGACATATGGTGCTCGAAGGGGTTATGCTGATCGGTACGCTGTCGGCGTTTACCACTTATGCGGTCGGTATCTTTGAACCGATTCAGAACATTGCCGGCAATATCTCTGAGATGATCTCCGCACAGGCCAACATCGAGCGGGTCATGGACCTGCTGGACGAAAAGCCGATGATCACCGATACCCCGGAAGTAGTTGAGAAGTACGGCACCGCCTTTGAACCGAAGAAAGAAAACTGGGAGCCGATTCGCGGTGAGATCGAGTTTAAGGACGTCAGCTTTCACTACCCGGATGGCGGCGAGGATATTCTCAGCCACTTCAACCTGCACATTCCGGCCGGCACGACCATTGCGATCGTCGGCGAAACCGGAGCGGGCAAGTCAACGCTGGTCAACCTTGCCTGCCGTTTCTTTGAACCAACCGAAGGACAGATTCTGATTGACGGAAAGGATTACCGGGAGCGGAGCCAGCTCTGGCTGCATTCCAGCCTTGGTTATGTCCTGCAAAGTCCGCATCTGTTTTCCGGTACCGTCATGGAGAACATCCGCTATGGACGGCTGGATGCGACGGATGAGGAAGTTAAGGCGGCAGCAAGAGCTGTGTCGGCGGACACCGTTGTTGAAAAGCTGGAAAACGGCTGGGATTCGGATGTCGGCGAGGGCGGCGACCGTCTGTCGACCGGTGAAAAGCAGCTGATTTCCTTTGCACGCGCGGTGCTGGCGAATCCTGCGATCTTTGTACTGGATGAAGCGACCAGTTCGATTGATACCCAGACCGAGCAGCTGATTCAGAACGCAATCAGTTATCTGTTAAAGGACCGGACGTCCTTCCTGATTGCCCACCGTCTTTCGACAATTCGTCAGGCGGACCTGATTCTGGTTGTCCGGGACGGCAAGATTATCGAACAGGGGCGGCATGAGGAGCTGCTCCGCAAGAAAGGGTACTATCATACTCTGTATACCAAACAGTTTGAGGAAGAAGCGGCTTCTGCGGCTGTTTCCTGATCATAAATAATACTGCATTGGAAAAGCCCCGGCAAATGGCCGGGGCTTTTTGCGTAAAATCATTCAAAAGAATTACAGCGAGATATTTAGAGAAAAAAGCATGGCAGGGAGATATCCCCAGATCAGGTGGGTACAAATTGCAGACAGGGTGGTATATTCCTTTTTTCTGGCGGTGAGAAAGCCCGCTGCCAACCCCAGCAGAAGCGTTCCACCCAAATCACGGACTGCCATCATCGCAAGGGAACCGAGCGTTGCGGTTCCGTTATGCAGCCGGTCTGTGAACATGGCAATAGATTCCGGGAACAGCAGAGGGACAGCCTGGCACAGGGCAGCAAAACAGGCCACGAAAATAATCCTTACATTTTCTGAATGGAAGAAAACATTCAGTTGTCTTTGCAGATATCCGCGAAACAGTATTTCTTGAGTTACGGCGTAAAACAGCTGTACGCAGATGATTTGCACAATTCCTTTAGGCGATATCTGTAAAATTGGAAGGCTAAAATTCCACTGGTACTGCGACGGTGGCAGCAGAAAAAGACAGATCATCAGCTGGATGATTTCAAAAGCAAGAATGG
>DVLN01000172.1 GCA_018715465.1 Candidatus Faecivivens stercorigallinarum
CAAATTGGCAGTAAATTTTTGTCAGGCACTTGACTTCTTCGATTTTATGTGGTAAAGTATTTATGCTTTTAGAAGTAAAAACATAAAAGTAATAAAGCATATAATATGAAAAGAGGTCTTTATGATGAAACTTGCCGCACTGATCATCTACTTCGCTGTCATGATCGGAATTGGCCTGTACTGCCGTAAACATGCGACAGATGTCAACGGGTTCGTACTGGGCGGACGCTCTGTCGGTCCATGGCTGACTGCGTTCGCATATGGTACATCCTATTTCTCCGCCGTTATCTTCGTCGGATATGCCGGGCAGTTCGGTTGGAAATTCGGAATCGCTTCCACCTGGATCGGCATTGGCAACGCGCTGATTGGCTCGTTGCTGCCGTGGGTCATCCTGGGGCGGCGAACCAGAATCATGACCCAGCACCTCAATTCCGCAACCATGCCGGAATTTTTTGGACGGCGGTTTGACTCAAGAGGACTGAAAATCGGAGCTTCGGTGATTGTGTTCATCTTCCTGATTCCCTACACTGCTTCTCTGTACAACGGCCTGTCCCGACTGTTCGGGATGGCATTTGATATTGATTATTCTTACTGCATTATTCTGATGGCCGTATTAACCGCAATCTACGTCATTGCAGGCGGCTACATGGCAACCGCTATCAACGACTTTATTCAGGGCCTGATCATGCTGGGCGGCATTGTTGCCGTCATCGCCGCTGTCCTGACCAGCAAGGGCGGCTTTATGCAGGCACTCGCCGGGCTGGCTGAGGTTCAGGACGAAACCGTTTCGACGGTGCCGGGTGTATTTGGCTCCTTCTTTGGCCCTGACCCGCTGGGACTGCTGTTTGTCGTACTGCTGACCTCGCTGGGAACCTGGGGGCTGCCCCAGATGGTCCAGAAATTCTACGCAATTAAAGACGAAAACTCGATCAAAAAAGGCGCTATCATCTCTACCCTGTTCGCACTGGTTGTCTCAGGCGGCTGCTACTTTCTCGGCGGCTTCGGGCGGCTGTTCTCCGACCAGGTGGATATTGCAACGGGAGGCTACGACTCAATCATCCCGACAATGCTGTCCGGCCTGTCGGAAGGTCTGATCGCACTGGCAGTCATTTTGGTTCTGTCGGCGTCGATGTCTACCCTCTCTTCACTTGTCATGGCGTCCAGCTCGACGCTGACGATTGACTTTCTGAAAGACAATATCGTCAAAAAGATGAGCGAAAAACAGCAGCTGATCACCATTCGCGTGCTGATCGTTGTCTTTATCGCCATCAGTGCCATCCTCGCACTGATTCAGTACAAAAGTTCGGTCACCTTCATCGCACAGTTGATGGGCATTTCCTGGGGCGCACTGGCCGGTTCCTTCCTCGCGCCCTTCCTCTACAGCCTCTACTGGAAAAAGACCACAAAAGCTGCATGCTGGGTCAGCTTCCTGTTTGGTTCGCTGCTGATGATTGCCAACATGCTGTTCGGTAAATACTTCCCCGCGATCATCCAGTCACCGATCAACTGCGGTGCTGCGGCAATGATCGCCGGGCTGGTGCTGGTTCCCATTGTGAGCCTGCTTACGCCTAAACCGAATAAGGCTATGGTCGAGGAAGCTTTCTCCTGTTACGATACGACTGTTGAAGTGCCTCAGAAAACTTCGCTTGGGGATTGAGTGCGATATCTATATAACAAAAGCTCTGTTGTCCGTTTGGGCAGCAGAGCTTGTTTTTTATTATATGGAAAATCCTTCCGGCGGGTCACAGCAAAATACCTTTCCGTCTGGGAGCATGATTCGATAGGACCACAGTTTCACGCCGTCAGCATCCTCCCGGCTCCCGTACCGCCGGTCACCAACCAGCGGCATCTTCCGGGAAGAAAACTGCACCCGGATCTGATGGCTGCGCCCAGTCTCCAGTCGAATCTGTACCAGCGAAAAAGTCCCGTTCTCCCGCTCGATTGTCTCCAGCAGCTGGTAATGCAATACCGCTTCCCGGACACCTTTCCGCATCCGCTTGACGACAAAAGACTTGTTGCGGGCAGAGTCTTTAAACAGCAGGTCCCGCATTTCCCCTTTCGGGCTTTCCAGGCAGCCATGGACGACAGCAAGATATTCCTTGACCATCTGATGGGACGCAACCATTGCCGACAGTTTTCCACAGGACGGCTGATCCAGAGCATACACCATCACCCCACCGACTCCACGGTCCAGCCGGTGGACGCAGCCAATATATGCACATCCCAGCTCCGCCCGCAGCAGCGCGGGCATTGAGCCTTCTCCCTTATCTTCCGACAGGACACCTGCCGGTTTGACTACCGCGACAATATGTCCATCATTATATAAAATCTGCAACATAGCGAACCTCAATGCTTTAGTACAACGGCAGGTCACCGGTCAGGGGATCAACCTGTTCAGCTGTGAGCGGCTCAAGCGCCAGGCAGGTATAGGTCGGCTCCCCATGAAACTCGGTCATCCCGGCGTCCTGAATCAATGCCGAAATATATCCCATCTCCCGCGCCTTCCGGTCGATTTCCAGCAGTGCTTCTTCTGAATCGACATAAACACAGATCTTCGCAACACCGCGTGTAAACCATTCAGACAACGGGCTGGGCTCTTTCCCGGCAGCATCCAGCGTCAGATATCCTTCGCCTTCCCGCAGGTCGTCCAGCCGGCCCTCCCGCATCAGGGCAAGCAGCGTCGCTTCGACACAGGCATGGCCTGCCTGTGCGGCAATCTTCCCCTTGCGCATCTTTAAATCGCGGCGCATGACAATAATCTGTTTTGATGTGTACATCCTTCAACTTCCTCCATGTATATCTTTATGTCCGAGCACGGCAGCAAAACCGGCCGCTGAATATCAATTCTCAAGCGATTCGCCGTCCTGTGCAAGTCCGGCTTCCCGTCCATCATCATATCCTTCCGGGAATCCCATCATGAATCCTTTCCATTCGCTGCTGCCGAATCCAGCCTTTGCCAGTTGGCCTGCCAGCGTCTGCGACTGCTGCTGAATGCCGTGCAGTCCATCGGTATACCCGATCGAATATCCGGTCAGGTACCCATCTTTACTGCCGCGATCATAGGCTGCGTCCCGCGCTTTGAACCACCCGGCAACCGCTAGGATGACCACTGCTATGATGAGAACTATGATGATCGAAATTCGCTTTTTCATGACAAGACCTCCTGACATTTGTTTTTCTTCATTATATCATAGCGTCTACCGCCGTGCAACCGGAGATCAATCGTGTGACGAAACAAAATTCTCGTTTTTTTTTGCAAAAGGGGTTGCATTTT
>DVLN01000173.1 GCA_018715465.1 Candidatus Faecivivens stercorigallinarum
ACAATTTCATCAAAATTCTCCTTTCAATAACATAGTATAACACAAATTGCGCGCGCAAGCAAATATTATTTATACTGTTTCAAGTAAAATAGCCAGAGAAACGGTAACCCCCGCTTCTCTGGCTAAAAATATCAGCATTATACCAGTTTACGTCCCATCAAGACACCCATCACCGATGCCATCATCAATCCCCGTGTCCAGCCGGAGGAATCTCCAAGACAATGCAGGTTACGGATGTTGGTATTCAGGTCGGTATCCATTTTGACTTTATTGCTGTAGAATTTAAGTTCAGGCGAATACAGCAGTGTCTCATTTGAAGCAAAGCCCGGCACAACCTGATCGACTGCCTCAATAAAATGGATGATATTCGTCATTGCACGATACGGCATTGCAGCGGTAATGTCGCCTGCAACCGCGTCTGGCAGAGAGGGCCGGACATTGGACCGGGAAAGTTCCTTTTCCCAGGTGCGCTTACCGTCAAGAATATCCCCAAACCTCTGGACCAAAATATGCCCGTCTCCCAGCATATTGGTCAGTTCACCGACCTTCTGAGCGTAAGCGATTGGCTGGTTGAACGGGGTGGTAAAGTTGTGGGAACAGAGAATCGCAAGGTTGGTATTTTCCGATTTGCGATCCTTATAAGAGTGGCCGTTGACCACTGCAAGATCATTGTCATAATTCTCCTGGCTGACAAAACCGCCGGGATTCTGACAGAAGGTGCGGACTTTGTTTTTAAACGGGCGAGGATATCCGATCAGCTTGGATTCGTACAGAACCTCATTGACGAACTCCATCACCTCATTGCGCACCTCAACTCGAACGCCGATGTCTACTGTGCCCGGCTGGTGTGCGATTCCATGTTCTGCACAGATTCGTTCCAGCCAGTCTGCACCCCGTCTGCCGGTCGCGACTACCGTATGTCCGGCCAGACAGTCACAGCTTTCCTCACCTCTGCGCAATGTCGCGCCGATGCAGCTTTCCCCTTCCAGCAGCAAGTCTTCACATTCCCAGCCAAACAGCATCTCGACCCCTTTTTCAGCAAGATACTGTTCAATTGCAAGGTAGAGCTGCTGGGCCTTTTCGGTACCAAGATGGCGAATGGGACAGTCGACCAGCTTGAGCCCTGCCTGAATTGCATTTTTGCGAATCACCTTGACCTTGTCCGGGTTACTGACCCCTTCTACATGGCTGTCTGCCCCAAACTCCAGATAGATATCGTCAGTATAATGAATCGTCTGCTGCACCAGATCGGCGCCCATCAGCTCGGGCAGGTCTCCCCCAACCTCATAGGACAGGGAGAGTTTTCCATCCGAAAAGGCACCCGCACCGGAAAATCCGGTGGTAATATGACAGTAGGGCTTGCAGTTGACGCAGTGGCCGACAACCGATTTCGGGCAGCGTCGTTTTTCGACTGGCTGTCCCTTTTCCACAATCAGAATTTTCTTGCTGCTACCGCGGCGCACCATTTCCAATGCCGTGAAGATACCCGCAGGACCGGCACCAATAATCAGCACATCTGTCTTCATAACATTCTTCCTTTCCGCAAAAAAGCCGCCCCGGCCGGTTCATGAACCTGGATTCTGTCAGGTCTGAATCTCCGAAGCGGCTATTTATTCAATTGATTACGAACTGATTATAACAAAACCTGTCCGCAATGTCAAGTGGTTGGTATCCGATATGCCATCCTTTACCTGCAAACAGGACAGCCAGCATCAGATCTTAACCGTCTTGGACTGAATAGACGGCATCATCTGCTCGACCATCTCCCGATTGACAACATCAGTTCCGTCCAAAGTAACCGATGCAGTGCCGGCCGCGGCAGCAAAATGAGCAGCCTGCTGGGGTGTCTGCCCCAGCCCCAGTGCGTAGAGGAAGGACGCAAGGGTCGTATCCCCGGCACCAATGGTCGAACGAACCTCAACTGGAGTCGGAATCAACCGCACACCGCCACCTTCACCGATGTACAGCAGCCCTTTTCCACCCAGTGAAACCAGTACATGGGTCACATAACCCGCCAATACTTTGGCAAATTTGATAATCGACTGTTCAGTCCGCAAATCTGTTCCACACATTGCACGAAATTCGGGAAGATTTGGCTTGATCAGAAACGGCCGCAGTTGTTCCATATCTTCCAGACGGAAAACAGCCGTGTCCAATGCAATCTCAACATTTTCCCGCTTGAGTGAAAGGATAAACGCCTTGTATGCCTCGGGCGTGATGTTGGGCGGAAGCGACCCCGCAAAGATCAGCAGGCAGCGGCCAAGCGGCTCGATTTCCGCCAGCAGCCGGTCTTTCAGCTCGTGCATCGCTTTTGCGCTGACCGGACAGCCTGCCCGGTTGACCTTCAGTACCCGCTTGTCTGGAATCACCAGCGTCAGATTTTCGCGGACCGCGCCGGGAATCTGGACAAAGTCAAACTTGACCCCGTCAGCACGCAGCAGCTGGGTAAACGTCTGATAATTGTCACTCCCGACAACGCCCAGACAACAGGCGTTTTCCGCTCCATATGAAGCAAAGACACGTGCAATGTTAACCGCCTTACCGCCGGCATAAACCTTTTCATCTGTCGTCTTGTTCGGCTCGTTAAAATCCAGGGTATCCACCCACAATGTTACATCCAAAGCCGGATTTAATGACACCGCGATGATGCGGTCAAACTGATTTTCCATCCAAAACGCCCTCCCTTTCGTCTGATCTGTGTACGGTCAGTTGGCGCGGCGGCTGACCTGCGTCCCCTGCCGGGTCTCCTTGACCTCAAAGCCCATCTCTTCAATCTGTGCGCGAATCTCATCAGCAAGGGCAAAATCCTTTGCTTTTCTCGCCGCCTTACGCTGTTCAACCAGCTGCATGACTTCCTGCGGGATCTCGTCTTCCTTGTCATTGTACAGAAGGCCCAGGACACCTGTCAGCGCAGTGAAAATACGGTGCATCTCTTCCAGCTTTTCCTTCGGAAGCGGGGACTCCTTGAGCGTCGTATTGATATCCCTTGCCAGTTCGAAAATAACCGACAGAGCGTCTGCGGTGTTCATATCATCGTCCATATATTCGCGGAAACGGGTCTCATACCCGCTCAGCTGTGCAGGGTCAAACGGTGCGCTTACCGCGTGGGGAAGTGCTGCTTCCAGCGCTTTTTTGCAGTTATACAGCCGCTCGAGGGATGCGACGCACTGGGTCATGATATCCGCCGAATAGTTGATCGGACTGCGATAATGGGACTGAAGCATCAGATAGCGGATCGGCTCATAACCATAAACGCCCGCGACATCCCGAACGGTAAAGAAGTTGTTGAGCGATTTGCTCATCTTGACCTTATCCACCGTAATAAAGCCGTTGTGCATCCAGTAATGAGCAAACTCCTTGCCGTTTGCCGCTTCCGACTGGGCGATCTCATTTTCATGATGCGGGAAGATCAGGTCTTCGCCACCGCAATGAATATCAATCGTATCTCCCAGATACTGGCGCGCCATCGTCGAGCATTCAATATGCCAGCCGGGACGTCCTTCCGACCAGGGAGAAGTCCAGTGCGGCTCGCCCGGCTTTGCAGCCTTCCACAGCGCAAAGTCAGCGGGATGTTCCTTGATATCACCCACTTCAATACGAGCGCCCGCCTCCAGGTCTTCCAGCGGCTGATGGGACAGTTTGCCGTAATCCTTAAAATTATGGGTGCGGAAATAAACATCCCCATTTGCTTCATAGGCATAACCTTTATCGACCAGCACCTGAATAAACGCAATGATCTTATCCATCATCTGGGTAACCTGTGGATGGAAATCGGCAGGCATAACGTTCAGCCCTTCGGCATCCTTCTTATATTCGGCAATGTACCGCTCGGAAATTGTTGAAGGCTCTACCCCTTCTTCATTTGCACGGCGGATAATTTTGTCGTCGACATCGGTAAAGTTCTGCACATAAGTAACATCATATCCGCAGTACCGCAGATACCGGCGCAGGGTATCAAAAACGCAGATTGGACGGGCATTTCCCAGATGAATCAGGTTATAGACAGTCGGTCCGCAGGCATAAATCGACACCTTGCCGGGAGCAATGGTTTCCAGCGTCTGTTCGCTGCGGGTCATGGTATTGTAGATCTTCATACAGACAGTTCCTTTCATTTCCGCCGAGCCGGTAAACAGGCGCTCGGCGGGATTTATCTTCATTCAGCTGCGGGTCAGTCGGTTTGTTCAGTATCCGCTGTCCCCTCAACCTTTTGCAGCTGTGCTTTCAACTCACGGTTTTCCTTTTCCAGTTCAGAAACACACTGGCACAGCCGGGTGAGCCGTTCCTCCAGCGAGGAGAACTCCTGTCCAACCGGGTCGGGCATATGAATCTGGTCCAGATCCTGTACCACCCGTACACCGTCCAGCTTGACGACTCTGGCCGGGACACCGACCGCCGTTGCGTTGGCGGGAATTTCCTCCAGTACAACTGCGCCGGCGGCAATTTTGGAATTGTCTCCGATGGTGAAGGGGCCAAGAACCTTTGCCCCGGAACCAACCGTCACATTTTTTCCCAGAGTCGGATGCCGTTTGCCGACATCCTTGCCGGTGCCGCCCAGCGTGACTCCCTGATACAGGGTGCATCCATCCCCGACCTCTGCCGTTTCACCGATGACAATGCCACAACCGTGGTCGATAAACACACCGGTTCCGATCTTGGCGCCGGGATGAATCTCCACCCCGGTACGGAATTTTGCGTACTGGGAAATCCAGCGGGCGAGGAAAAAGCGTTTGTGCTGATACAGCCAGTAAGCCGGCCGATGCAGCATGATGGCATGCAGCCCCGAATAGAGGAGCAGCACTTCCAGTGAATTTCTGGCTGCCGGATCCCGCTCTTTGACAGCGCGGATATCCGCACGAAGACGATTTAGCATAGCTCAGTTCCTTTCTTCAGACATGGTAAACAAGAGGTGTCTGCATACCGCAACACCCGAAAATCACCAGGCGAAAGCCCCAAAGCGTGCGTACCCGCTTTGCTGTCATCAGAAAAGACATTTTTTCCATTCCCTTCAAAATAGATGATCGGCAAAAGCACCGCCGCATGGTCAGGATACAAACACCTTTCCTCACCATATGCAGCCCATCCGCTTTTGCTGCCGGTTACATCGAACCGGTAAAGACATCCTTATTCTGCACCAGATATTCGACACCCGAATAGACGGTAATGACACCGCAGATCCAGATGAGGAGATTGCTGACAGCCGGCAGTGAAACCGTCATACCGGTGACAAGATCGCCCAACGCCATCAGCAGTAAAATCGCCACAATTGAGACCATTGTTACAGCGGTTTTGACCTTGCCGGACTTGCCGGCAGCGATAACCCGTCCCTTGCTGGCAGCGACCATCCGCATTGAGCTGACCAGGAATTCCCGCGCCATCATAATGACGACAGCAGCGGAAGATGCCAGCCCCAACTCAACAAACGCAATCAACGCCGCAAATACCAAAACTTTATCTGCAACCGGGTCAAGAAACTTACCGAAATCGGTGATCAGTCCCCGGCTGCGTGCGATATGCCCATCCAGCGCGTCGGTCACCGACGCGGCTGTAAAGATGAGCAGCGCCCACAGTCCATGCAGCGGAATCTGGTCAACCAGCAGAAACAACAGGAAAAACGGTACCAGAATAACCCGTAAGAGGGTCAGTTTATTCGGCAGATTCATTTCCAGCGTCATCCCTTTCATCCGACTGTCCATCTTCTATATCCTCAACATTGGTGCCCAGCATATCAATATCCATCATATCATCCAGCCGGACCTGCAAATATTCGCCCAGATAAGGACGGCGGCGGGAGGTAAAGAAGATCTTCCCGTCGATTTCAGGCGCTTCATATTCGCTGCGTCCGAAATAGCATTCGGCGTATTTGTCCCAGCCTTCGGTCACAACTGTGACAATCTGGCCCAGACGTTTTTCGTTCTTCATCATATTGATGTTGTCCTGCTCTTCGGCGACAATCTCCGCACGGCGGGTGCGTTCCTCAACATCAACCTGATGCTCCATCTCCGCTGCACGGGTGCCTTCCTCTTCAGAATAAGCAAAACAGCCGACATGATCCAACCGCAGATCCTTGACAAACTGTGCCAGTTTCTTGAACTGGTCGCGGCTCTCTCCCGGGAACCCTGCGATCAGCGAGGTCCGCAGTACGATGCCGGGAATTCTCTCCCGCAGTTTGCGAATCAGTGCTTTATACTCCTTGCCGCTGCCCGGACGGTTCATCGCCCGCAGGATATCCGGGTCACAATGCTGCATCGGAATGTCCAGATACTTGACCAGCTTATCTTCCGTCGCGATCACGTCGATCAGCTCGTCGGTAATCCGTTCAGGATAAGCATAGAGTGTACGAATCCAGCGGATACCGTCAATTTTACACAGCTGACGCAGCAGCTCTGCAAGCTTGTATTCGCCGTACAGGTCACGGCCATAACGGGTGGTATCCTGCGCAACTACAACCAGTTCGGTGACACCCTGTCTGGCCAGTTCCTCCGCTTCCTTTACGATATTTTCCATCGGGCGGGAACGGAAACGTCCGCGGATAGACGGAATCGCACAGTAAGAGCAGCAGTTATCGCATCCTTCGGCGATCTTGAGATAAGCGTAAAATGGCAGGGAATACAGTTCCCGTCCGCCTTCCAACGGCAGATCTTCTTTAGGGGCCTTCAGCCGCAGCACTTCACCATCCAGTGCACGCTGTACCATCGAAACAATATCACCGTCACAGCCAATCCCGGCGATGACGTCTGCCTGCGGCATATTCTCTGCAATATCATCTGCGTAACGTTCTGCCAGACAACCGGTGATGATGACCTTTTTGATTCTGCCTTCTTCTTTGAGCGTCAGGAATTCGTCAATATTTTCGATCGCTTCTTCCTTTGCCGACTGAATAAAGCCGCAGGTATTGATAATGACCACGTCAGCCAGTCCGGGTTCGGTTTCCAGCTGGAATCCCGCTTCTTTCAGTTTATGCAGCATCATCTCGGCATCGACCTGGTTTTTCGGACATCCCAGGCTGACCATGCCGACCTTGATTGGTTTTTCGGACATAATTTGCTCCCCTTTTCAAATATTCAGCGGTCTCAGCCGCACAAGCTCATTCCTGTGCCTCTTCCGCCAACTCCGCCTCTACCCGCTCAACGGCTGCGAGGCTCTCGCCAAAGCCGTATCCAAGGCGCATCAATCCCTGAATCGCTTTATTCTTTCCTTTGGAATAGCCCCGATGAAACCCGGAAGGTTCCTCTTCATCCGCTAGCTGTAAATAACGGGCATATTTTTTCCGTACAAGTGCGGTCAGTTCATCTTCATCCGTTTCAATATCATCCAGTGCAGATTGAATATCGCTGCCGGAAAAGCCCTTTATCATCAATTCCTGATAAATCCTTCGACTACCATGATGCTTTACGCTGCTCAGATACTGAGCAAGGCGTCTGGCATAATCCGTTTCATGAATCAGTCCCAGCGACTCCATTTCATCAGCAATCTTCCGTGCTGTCTCCCAGTCGATATTCCGCGCCAGTTTGGCTGCCAGTTCCGATTTGGTGTGTTCCCTGCTTTCCAGCAGGTAAAAGGCACGTTCCCGCCCCTTGCGGTAATCTGCAGCCGCCCGGATTTCTCCGAGCAGCTCCTCCGTGACGGCCATTCCCTTGCGCAGACGGAAATCCATTACCAGCGTATCTGCCAGAATATACCAGTATTCACCATCGACATCTATCCGGTACCGGTTCCCTTTATCCCCGTATCTGGTTATCGACGTAATGATCATACGAAGTCATCCAGGTCCGCTTCGACATCCAGCTCAAAATCGGTAATATCTGTCGAATTGTCCGGCGCTTCATCCGCCAACGAATAGGTGGTATCCTCATCCTCAGCGACTGCCGTTTCAACAACGGTATCATCGCCGCCCTCACGGACAAATGTGCTGCCATTCCATGCCAGTACACCGCCCCGGACCGAAATCGTCGCGGCCTTTCCTTTTGTCGCCGGGTTGAAGACAAACCGGTCGATATTCTCCCGAATCAGCTTTTCGATCTCCTCACCGACTGCTGGATTGTTTTTCAGGAAAGCCCGGACACGTTCCTTTCCCTGTCCGATCCGTTCCCCCTTAAAGCTGAACCATGAGCCTGACTTGACCACCACGCCCAGCGCAGTACCCAAGTCGATCAGTTCACCTTCGCGGGAAGTTCCTTCGCCGAACAGCAGGTCAAACGAGCACTCCTTAAACGGAGGTGCAACCTTATTTTTGACGACCTTGCAGCGGGTGACATTGCCGACAAACTCATTGCCGTCCTTAATCGCTTCCCCTTTGCGGACATCAATACGGACGGTCGCAAAATACTTGAGTGCGCGGCCGCCAGTCGTTGTTTCAGGATTGCCAAACATAACGCCGATCTTTTCACGGATCTGGTTGATAAAAATTGCAACGCAGTTGGTCTTACCGATAATGCCGGTCAGTTTGCGCATCGCCTGGCTCATCAGACGGGCCTGCAAACCGACATGGCTATCGCCCATATCCCCTTCGATCTCCGCCTTGGTTGCCATCGCCGCGACCGAGTCGATAACGATGATCGAAAGTGCATTCGAGCGAACCAGCGCTTCGGTAATTTCCAGCGCTTCCTCACCGGTAGACGGCTGAGAAACCAGCAAGGAATCAATATCAACGCCCAGTGCTTTTGCATAAACCGGGTCCAGTGCGTGCTCAACGTCAATAAACGCCGCTTCACCGCCCGCCTTCTGTGCCTGTGCGACCATCTGAAGCGCAACCGTCGTCTTACCGGAAGATTCCGGTCCATAGATTTCAACGATTCTTCCTTTTGGAACACCGCCAACACCGAGCGCAATGTCCAGACAGAGCGACCCGGTCGGAATAACATCGACGTTCATCGTCTTATTCTGCCCCAGACGCATCAGAGAACCGGGGCCATACTGTTTTTCTACCTGTGCGATAACCTCTTCAAGGGCCTTGCGGCGTTCTTCACGGGTATCCAGCTGCTGAAGTCCATTCTTATCGGCGTTTTTCGCTTTCGCCATAATCTGTTCCTTTCCTTTCCGGCCCGGAAAACTTTTGCCGGGCTCCGTCCTCATTTTTCTATGGGCACAGCCGCTCTCTGAGCAATCAGGCCCTTGCGGTCAGCACCCTAATTATACCACCGTAATCCATTGTTTGGCAAATAGTATTTAGTCCGGCCGCCTGCATGATTGCAGCGACCTGTGACTGCTGCCCCATTCCGATTTCATAAGCCATCAGCCCGCCCGGACGCAGTCTGTCCGCCCATCGCGCCGTCAACTCCCGATAAAAGAACAGGCCGTCCGCATCACCATAAAGTGCCATCGCCGGTTCACACCGGACCTCCGGTTCCAATTCACGCATATCGCTATCCGACAGATAGGGCGGATTGGAGAGAATACAGTCAAAATCTCCCTCCACACATCCGGTATCCAACGCATCACCCAGCAGGATATGTACCCCCGCACCGAGCGCATCATTGTTTCTTTTAAGATACGAAAATGCCGCCTCCGACTTTTCCACACACCAGACCTCTGCATCCGGTCGTTCCAGTGCGACCGTAACTGCCAGGCAACCGCTGCCACCGCACAATTCCAGCACCCGCGGCGCTTTTACATGTTCCAGCCCCGCCAGCACCTGTTCTGCCAGAATCTCGGTATCAGGCCGGGGAATCAATACCCCTTCCCCGACAATAAACGGCCGTCCGTAAAACTCCCAGCTGCCCAGCAGATATTGCAGCGGCCGGCGTTCTTTTCTGCCCTGCACCAGTGTCAGCAGCTGCTCACGCCGTCCGTCATCCAGAGATACTGTCCTGCCCAGCAAAATGTCTGTACGCGATACCCCGAAAACGGTTTCCAGCATCAGCCCCGCTTCAAAACCGGGCGTATCGGTGATTTCCCTGAGTTCCAACTGAACAGCCTGTTCCAGTCGGTCCAGCAAAACGCTGTCCTGCGACAGCAAATCTTTCAGCGCCTGCGTTTTTTCCATCCGGTTTACTCACCCCATACCGCGTCTTTCAGATCTTCCGGCAGAACCGCTTCAATTGAAGCAATCGCAGCCTCGATCATACCGTCGTCCGGCTCGCGGGTGGTCAGCCGCTGGATCTTCAGTCCCGGCCAGGACACGATTCGGGTAAACAGATTGTCATGCCGTCCCGCCAGCCGGATCAATTCATAGGCAATTGCCATCACCAGCGGCAGCATCAGCAGTTTGAGGGCAACCCGGATAAGCAGACTGTTCCAGGTCACGACCGACGAAAGGATGATCGAGATAAACAGCACCAGAAAGATAAAGCTCGTTCCACAGCGGGGATGGAAACGGGTATGTTTGTGAACATTTTCAACAGTGAGTGCTTCTCCTGCCTCAAAACAGGCAATTGTTTTATGTTCGGCACCGTGATAGGAAAACAGCCGTTTCATATCCGGCAGCAGCGATACCAGAGCCATATATCCGACAAAGATGCCCAGCTTGATCAGACCTTCCACCAGCGAATAGCTCCAGGAAGGCAGAAAACCCTTACAGAGGCTGACCGCCTGCGCCGGCAGATAGACAAACAGCAACATAGCCAGCACCAGCCCCAGCACCATTGAAATATAGCCGACCGTTTTGACCAGCTTATCGCCGAACTTTTCTTCCAGCCACTTATCAAATTTGGAGGGTTCCTCGTCCTGGAGACCGTCCGTCGCAATCTCTGCCGACTTCATTAGGCATTTGTAGCCATCCACCATACTGGTGATAAAATTGGTCACGCCACGGACAAAGGGCACCTTATGATACCACTTTTTAGCGGGGTTATCCCATACTTCATGATACAGGGTACCGTCCTGTTTGCGAACCGACATCGCTGTTTTTTTCGGTCCCTTCATCATTACGCCTTCTATAATCGCCTGTCCGCCGATGCTGGTCTTAAAACCGGCAGGACAGGTTGGATGCTCCGATTGATTCATGTGATTCCTTCCTCCTGTCAAAACTGTATACAGGCACCGCACCGGAATTCTATCAGCCGTTTTTCATGATACGACAGCCATTTTCCGGCCGACGCAGATGCTCTGGAGATAATCTGGCGTCAGATTCCCAGGCACCGCCCGGGTTCTCCGACAATTCCTTATCTATTATATCGGCTTATGCCCCAAAAATCAACGGATATTTCTGAACATTCATCCCAATTTTCGCACTTTTGTTCCCTTTTGTAAAAAATCAGAAGATCAGCCGCATCTGGTGCCAGACAACACCGCCATGTTCCGAACCGGAAATTCCTTCATCTTTAAAGCCAAACTGGGCGTAATACCCGATCAGGCCCGACTTGCAGGTCAGTACCAGCCCCTTTTTCCCTGCCTTTTTTGTTTCCGCGATAACTGCCCGGAGCACCATCCCGGCATATCCTCTGCCGCGGCAGGACGGAATGGTATCCACCCCGAAAATCATCTGCCATTCCCCATCCTGGTCGTGCATTTCAGCCTTTTCATACATCTCATCTGTCAGATCGGGCAGGTTGGTGACCATCCCGTTGACAAAACTTACCAGCCGTCCATCCTCTTCCAGCAGCCAGAAATAATCGGGATAAACCGCCAGCCTGCTTTCCAGGCTCTCCCGAGAAGCCGCTTCCGCCTGTGGAAAACAAACAGCTTCTACTGCGGCAATCGCTTCCAGATCTTTGTCCGTTGCTTTTCTGAGTTTAAGCATCTTTTCTCCATCCTTTTACTGAATCTCAATGATCGTCTGTTCACCGGCATTTTGAGCGGCAGACTGCTGACCACTCACCGGAATCAGAATATGAACCGTTGTCCCGACACCGACAGTTGAAGTCAGTGTAAGGCTGCCGCCATGCTGTGCAATGATTTCATCGGCGACCGCCAGCCCAATGCCGCTTCCCCTGCGGGAATAATTGCCCTTATAAAACCGCATCTTGACCCGCGGGAGATCTTCCGGCGAAATGCCAATTCCGTCATCCGACACCTGAATCAGAATGCTGTCTCCGCGAACTGCGGCACTGATACGAATTTCCCCGCCGGGATCAGAATATTTGATCGCATTGTCAATGACATTGATGAACACCTGCCGCAGGCGCGCCCGGTCGCCAAAAATAACCGGCAGCATCCCCGGACCGGTATACCGGACCACAATGTCTTCCTTTTTGGCCTTTTCTTCATAGATCAATACCGTTTCTTCCAGTTCGGCAAGAATATCCATCTTTTCCTTCTGCATATTCAGCCGACCGCTTTCCATCCGGGAAAAATCCAGCAGTTCCTCCACCATTCCCGACAGCCGTTTGGTTTCATCAAGGATTACCCGCATACCCTTATCCATCAGTTGCTGTTCATCAGCAGAGATGCTGCCGCCATGCCCGATATCGCCCAGCGTTTCCGCCCATCCTTGTATTGCGGTCAGCGGGGTACGCAGTTCGTGCGAAACCGACGAGATAAAATCATTTTTCAGTCTTTCGGCTGTTTCCAGTTCATCCGCCATGGAATTGACCGTTTCACACAGCTCTCCCAGCTCGTCATCCGCTTCACGGGAAATACGGGTCTTGAAATCACCGCCGGCAATCTTGCGGGCAGCGGCACCCAACTCCCGAATCGGGCGCACCAGACTCCTTGCAAACGCAATGCCCATTAAATACACTACCGTCAGTACAACAAACCCCAACCCAGTCACCAGCAAAATCAGCGACAAAATGATCCGATCCACCATCTCCAGCGAAACCACAAACCGCAAAGCAGAATAACTGCTGTTCAAAACCGGCACCATCCGGCAAACCGCCATTACCTTCTGCCCGTTCATCTGGCCGGTCCACCAGCCGATGCCCGATTCCGAGTCCAGCGCCTCCAGATAATCGGGTGCCGCACCGCTCTGATAGGTAAAGCCGCTGGAAGTCAGCTTGGCAACCCCCGAGGAGTCCAAAGCCATCAGCTCGATGGTTCCCTTGTCCGCATATGAAACGACATACTCCCGCAGGTCTCCGTCGACAGAACCAGTCGCGCTCCCCTGCTCATACCGTTCCAGCATGCTGTACACAAAATCCGATCGCGCCAGCAGCTGCTGCTGCACCGCTCCATAATAGTATTGCCGGAGCAGAACACCGCTCCCGATGATGCCAATAATTAAGATGACCAGAACGATGCCAAAGGAGTTCAGCAGCCATTTCTGAGCAATTCCTTTTATCCGCATTTTCTGTCTTCCTTTCCCAACGGGTCATCCAATATTCACGGGCACCATTTGTACCCATAGCCCCAGATCGTCTGGATATACTGCGGGCTGGACGGTTCATCCTCAATCTTGACCCGGAGACGGCGAATGTTGACATCGACAATTTTCGCGTCGGTAAACACTGCTGTACCCCATACCTCGCCGAGGATCTTTATCCGCTCCATCGCCGCTCCGTGGTGCTGCATCAGCAGTTCGACAATCTGATATTCCACCTGGGTCAGGTCAATCGGACGGCCATTTTTATGCAGCGTCCTGCTCCGGGTGTTCAAAACAAACGGCCCGCTTTCGATCACTGCCGTACGGGATGAGACTGCCGCCAGCTGCACCCGCCGGTAAACAGCGTCTACCCTGGCGACCAGTTCAGACGGAGAGAAGGGCTTGGTCACATAATCATCCGCCCCCATCATCAATCCGCCGACCTTGTCCATCTCCTGCGTGCGGGCCGTCAGAAAGATCAGGCCCAGCGTGGCAGACTTCGCCCGCAGTCTACGGCAGACCTCAAACCCGTCGATACCGGGCAGGGTAATGTCCAGCAGAACCACATCAAAATCTCCGTCGGCTGCCTCATAAGCCTCCAGTGCCTGTTCTCCGCTGGCAGCATCCACAACGGTATATCCACTGCGCTGCAAATTGACGACAACAAAACCACGGATTGCGTCTTCATCTTCCACAACCAGAATTCGCTTCATCTTTTCACCCCATTATCCCATATCCATAAAGCGTTCCCTGATATCTTCCATCGACACTGCATACCTGCTTGTCGTGTCGATTATCCGTGCCAGAAAAACAATCTGTCCACGGGAGCCAAGATATTCATATTCAGGAGATACCTTTCCCGAACGCCAACTGGCGATATTTACCGCCCTCAGTGACATCAGCGCGGTATCCTCCATCGGTTTATCCTCATCCCAGACCGAAAAGGTGATCTCATTGCCATACGGGCCGCGATAGGCAGTGACGTTTCCATTCCATTCATCCGGGAAAATAAACTGATAGCTGAGCAAACTGTTGATATACGCCGAATACAACGGAATATACCGGCGGCCAAAATGCCGGTACCAGGTGGTCAGATAGACAATCTCCGTATCTTCCGTCTCGTACCCCGGAAGCGGCTGCTGGCCCGGTATCTCATACCAGCCGTCCCCGTTGATATCCATGGCATTGAGCATGAACCGCTGCGGATAGCTTTCTCCTGTCCAGTCACCGGCATCCGACCAGGTCAGATTCTCCAGCTCGGATACCCCATTCTTGGTCACCAGCAGGATTTCCTCTGTCAACATCGCGTTTCCACGATATCCGTCCAGATAAACATGTACCCTGGTATCCCGGCTGTCCTGCACAGAAATCACCGTATTCAGCTGCTGATACCGGGTAATCTCCGGGTTGACAGGACAGCTGACCGCCTGCACAAAGCCTTCATTTTCATCGTCTCCGTCTGCACAGACAAACAGTCCAGCCTGTACACTCTGCACGCCCTCGCTGCTCTCATGCGGATAAACCAACAAAAACTCATTTTTCCCGTCTCCGGTCAGATCACCGATTGTTTTTGCCAGATAAGTACGGGAAAACACCAGCCGAAGTTCCTTTCCATACAGCCTGAAAACCTGCAGCAAACTACTGCCGGACTCTCCCGCATAAGACAGTCCGACCGCCATCATCGGTTTCCCTTCTCCATGGACAACTGTAAAATCTTCGACCCCGCTTCCATCCAACTGAATATCCGATACCACCGTCCAGCGTCCACTCTGGCGGTCCATCACCGCCATATTGATCGGTGCTGCCGAGGTTGAGGCGGTCAGCTGATAAAAAACCACAGCCTCATCCAGCTGGTCTCCATCCAAATCCTGCTGGATAAATGCGGACAGATAATCTCCCTGCTGCGGATATACCAGGTGCATCTCCCTGCCTGACAGGTAAGCAGCCAGCGCGTCATAGATATCGTTCTGATCATCGGTCAGCCGGGGCGGGCGCAAAAGTGCGTCCACACTGGTGATGACATTGGTCGCAGAACATCCGCCCAGCATGACCGCTGCTGCCAGCAGACACCACAAGCTGAGAATTCTTCTTTTCACCCCGCTGCCCCTTTCCGAAAACTTCAGCCTTTTTTTCGCATCATTTCATGTTCTTTTTGCAGTTCTTTCGCCAGCTGGTCAAACCGCCAGCTACGATTGGTCGGTGTCACCACCGCCTTGAGGGCAATACCTGGCAGATTTTTCTGACCAAAGCCCTGTCTGAGTGCTGCAAGCAGCCGGTCCAGACCGGCACGATCAACACCGTCCATCAGCAGCACCGGCTGTTTTGGGGGAACGATCTCGGTATCCAGCCCGCTTTGCACGCTACCGGACAGAATATCCGACAGTTTCATGCCGGCAGACGCAGGGCCAAACTGTCCAAACGTCATGCCGCACTGCTGCGCGGCGGTTTTAACCGTTTCTGCAATCTCTTCATCCAGCTGCGGAAGATACAGCCAGACAGCTGCCACTGCTTTGTCTACAACTCTTGCTTTCATATCCAAACTCCTTAAAAGGCTGCAACCTGACCATCGGTGCGCATCTCACATCCGCCGCAGAGAACACCATCTTCATTCCGCCAGATGATCTCTCCCCGGCCAAACGGGACACTTGACTGCCGGACAACAATCTTATGTCCCGCACGCGCCAGTTGTCCCAGCAATGCAGGATCAAATGACTGTTCAACCTCAATGGTTTTGCCGCCAGTCCACATCCAGCGAGGTTTATCCAATGCATCCTGCGGGTTGAGATGGTGGTCGATCGCCGACAGCAGCACCTGCAAATGTGCCTGTGGCTGCATGAAACCGCCCATAATGCCGAACGGGCCGACCGGCTTTCCCTCCTTCATCAGGAATCCGGGAATAATTGTATGATAGGATTTCTTGCCCGGTCCGAGACAGTTGGCAAGAGAGGGATCGAGATAAAAGTTGGCGCCCCTGTTGTTCAGCGAAATACCCGTTCCGGGAATGACAACGCCTGAGCCGAATCCCATGTAATTGCTCTGGATGTACGATACCATATTGCCCTCACTGTCAGCAGTACACAGATAAACCGTACCTCCCTTGACCGGTTCCCAGTATTCCGGCATCAATGCTTCACTGCCAATCAGGGCACGGCGCCCGACGGCGTATTCCTCTCCAAGCAGCTGCTCAGGAGAAACAGCCATATACCGCGGATCTGCGACATATCGCTGTGCGTCGGTAAATGCCAGTTTCATCGCTTCGATCTGCCGGTGTGTTTCGGTAAACAGATCACTGGCCGGTTCCAGCCCTTTTAAGATATTCAATGCCATCAGGACGGTAATGCCATGTCCGTTCGGCGGAATCTCGCAGACGGTATAGCCGCGGTAATCGGTCGTCAACGGCTGCACCCATTCGGGATAAAAAGCCGCCAGATCCTCTTTGGACAGGAACCCGCCGTGCTGTTTCATAAACCGGTCGATCTCCTCCGCCAGACTGCCCCGATAAAATTCTTCCGCGTTGCTCTCAGCGATGGCGCGGAGGGTACGCGCATGCCCAGGCAGCCGAAGCAGCTCTCCCACTTCAAGCGGCCGTCCGTCCGGCGCAAATGTTTCAAACCAGCTATTGACCTCAGGAAACCGATCGGCAGCCTTTTTGCAGCGGGCAAAAGAAGATTTCCAGCCTGACCCGACACCAGGTTCAATCGGATATCCCTCTTCTGCATACCGGATAGCCGTCGCCATTGTTTCGGTAAGCGGCATACTGCCAAACCTCTGGGACAACGCCGCCCACGCCCCAGGCGCACCGGGAACATTGACCGGTATCACACCATCTTCCGGCATCTGGTCAAATCCACGGGAACGTACCTCTTCCGCCGAAATGGACATCGGAGAAGGGCCGCTCGAATTCAGGCCATACAGCTTCCCGCCGGTATACAGGATAGCAAAAGCGTCGCTGCCAATGCCGTTGGCGGTCGGTTCTACAACTGTCAGCGTTGAAGCAGCCGCGACAGCCGCATCAATTGCGTTGCCGCCCCGCCGCAGGACATCCAGACCTGCCTGAGCAGCCAGAGGGTTACCGGTACAGACCATCCCGTTTTTTGCATATACGACATTCCGTCGGGAGAAATAATGATAAGTCAATGGATCAAAGCGGATCGGAAAAGACATGTTTTCGACGCCCTTTCAAATAAATAATACAATTTGGTTTCATTATAACCGATTTTTGATTGTTTGAAAATATCCGATTTGCTGTCAACAGACGAAAAAAGCGTTTTCCAAACCGACAAATACATCAGTTTGAAAAACGCTATGATTTTTTACATTCTCTCTTCAAGTGGAATATACGGACGGTTACGGACAACCGATTTATATGCTGGACGCATAATGCGCGAGCAGGTCGAATATTCCTCAATCCGATGAGCAGCCCAGCCGCTGATGCGTGCCGTTGCAAACAGAGGCGTAAACAGCTCTTCCGGCAATCCCAACATCCGATATACAAAACCGGAATACAGATCAACATTGGCACAGATATCCTTTGCCGAACCTTTTTTCTCGGCAAAGACTTCGGGAGTCAGCTGTTCGACCTTCTTCAGCAGCCGGAACTCATCTTCCATTCCCTTGATCTTGGCGAGCTTTTCGGCGTTATCCCGCAGCATGATGGCACGGGGATCAGACAGGGTGTAGACCGCATGCCCCATCCCGTAGATCAGGCCGCTGCCGTCTCCGAGCTTTTTGTCCAGTACCATCCGCAGTGCATCCCGGACCTGTTCATCATTGTCCCAATCCTTCACCTGTGCCTTGATTGCCTCAAACATCTGGCAGACACGGATATTGGCGCCGCCGTGACGGAAGCCTTTGAGTGAGCCGACTGCGGCAGAATATGCGGCATAAGCGTCTGTCCCCGAAGAGGTCATCGCACGGCAGACAAAGGTCGAGTTGTTGCCGCCGCCATGTTCGGCATGCAGCATCAGGCAGATATCCAACAGATGTGCTTCTTCATCGGTATACTCCCGGGTGAGCCGCAGTGTCGAAAGGATACTCTGTGCGACCGATTCGCCCGGACGCACCGGATGGAAATAGGTCGATTTGTTGTCATAGTTGCCGATTTTGGCCATATAGCTGTTGACCATGATGGTCGGCATCCGGGCAATAATATAGATTGCCTTTTTCAGCTCTGCTTCCAGCCCTTCATCCTGTGAAAACTCGTCGTAGGAATACAGCGCAAGAATGCTTCTTCCAAGCTTGTTCATGATATCCCGGGAAGGTGCCTTCAGGATCATATCCTGTACAAATCCCATTGGGAGTGCCCTCACCTGGGAAAGTACCTGCCGGTAAAAATCCAGCTGTTTCTGGTTGGGCAGGTGGCCAAACAGCAGCAGATAGGAAACCTCTTCATAACCGAACCGGTTTTCGGCAACACAGGACTCGACCATATCCCGTACATTGATCCCCCGGTAGGTCAATTCGCCGTCGACCGGGCATTTTTCCCCTTCGTTCATAATATAGCCGTGAACATTACAGATCTGAGTCAGGCCCGCCAGCACACCGGTGCCATCCGCGTTTCTGAGGCCGCGTTTGACGCCGTATTTTTCATTGAGCGCGGAATCAATATGGTTATATTTTTGAAATTCGTTGAATAAGGTGTCCAAAGACTCTTTTTTCATAGGCGACATGATGCACTCTCCTCCTGGCGCGGCAGATCAATCCTTTTGCGGTATCTTCTGACCCATCCATCTTTAAGCGTTGTAATTCTTATTGTACACAACAAATGCAATTTCGTCAAGTCATTTCTTGCGTATATAGAGTATATTATCGCAAAAACATTGTATATTTGGCGAATATATCGCGTATATATGTCAGTCTGCACAGCAAAAGCTGCAAAATTGGAGTGAAGTTCATGACACTGGACAAACTGAAAAACAGTATGAAAAGCCTTTTCTTTTATCTTGGCATTACGATCGTCTGTCTCAGTCTTTTCCCGGCTGCCACCGTCCTGTTATCCCATCAGTTGCAGGAAACGCTATCCTTATCGCAGCCCGATACAACATTTTCCCAGCCCCTTGATCAGCTTCTCCGACAAATGCCCGTGACGGTACTGACTCAATCTCTTCCACAGGGATATCGGGTGGAAACCGCAGAAGGGAACATTCAATTTGTCCCGCCAGCCCAACTGCTCGCTGCGCTTCTCCTCTCCGAAACAGAAGCTCTCCCAGAAAACTGGGAACAGCAGCCCAGTGCCTGCATGGCCGTCCTGATGCGGGCAATCGGGCTGCATTCGGCACTGCTTGGAATGATCGGCGATCAGACAGAGGGCATTTCAGGGGAAAAGCTCAACGATATCTGCTGGCTAACCACAGATCAATATGAAAAGATTGCACAGCCGCTTCAGGATTCTCAACTGAGCCCGACAGAACTGGAAAAAAATGCAGATTCTGCTACCGTGCAGGCGGCAGAAGCTGCCGCTGGATATTTTTTGTCTAAAAACGGGGTATTGGTGCGGGAATGCGGCGGGATATCGGTTGAAGAGATTTTGAAACGACTGAATTCCCAACAAACTCCACAGGAAATTTGGGAGGAACTATGCGGAGGAGAGATTCAGATAGAAACTGTCAAAAATTC
>DVLN01000174.1 GCA_018715465.1 Candidatus Faecivivens stercorigallinarum
GAGGACCTTCCTTAATTTTCCGGTAACATTCAAAAAAGTTTTTTATTTTTCTGCAACTTTTTCAAAACTTTCAATGTATTATAGATGTTGAATCGTGCTGTTTAGCCTGAAACAGCCATTCACGAATAATCATTATGTGAAAAAGTTGTTGACGGATGTGTGCAGAATATGGTATTATTATTAAAAGGATGCTTGTCTCGCCCTTCCGTTTTCGGTTTGACTGAAAGGATCATCTGTAAAATATGAAGTTATGGATTCAAAAGGCGGCCGCTTGTCTGGCGGCAGTATCGACAATCACACTCTGCGCGGCACCGGTTTGTCTGCCGGCTTCAGCGGCCTGGGTGAATAATGGCGGCAGCTGGAGCTATACATCCGGCAACCGCAATCTGACCGGCTGGCAGAAGCTGGATGGCGTATGGTATTATTTTGACAATTCTGGTATCATGCAGACCGGCTGGCAAAAGATCGACGGCATCTGGTATTATCTGAATTCTTCCGGTGCGATGCAGACCGGCTGGAAACGAATTGACGGCGTCTGGTACTTCTTCAATGGCGGCGGTGCGATGAAAACCGGTTGGCTGTACAATGGCGGCAGCTGGTATTTCTTTAATGGCGGCGGCGCAATGAAAACCGGCTGGGTGTCTTCCGGCGGCAAATGGTATTACATGGATCAGGACGGGAAGATGGTTACCGGTTGGATTACGGTTAAGGATACCCGTTATTATTTGAGTGCTGACGGCAGTATGGTGACCGGCAGCGTGACAATTGACGGCAAACAGTATACATTTTCCGATTCTGGCGCATTGCAGGGAGAGTCGGGCGAAAGCGTTGATAGTGATGAGATCGCGAAGGATGTTCTGTCCCAGATCAATCTTGCCCGCCGTAAGGAAGGACTGTCGTCCCTGACGCTTTCGAACGCGCTGTGTGAAGTTGCGCAGGCCCGCGCAGTAGAACAGTCCCAGATGGGCGGTATTTCCCACAAACGCCCGGATGGCAGCGAGTGGTACACAATATTAAAAGAATATGGTCTGTCCGCGACCGGATGCGGCGAAAATCTGGCGGTAAATTATTCTTCCGCCGCAGCGGTGGTCAAGGCCTGGCTGGAGTCTCCGGCACATAAAACCAATATTATGAATACCCAGTACGTCAGTATGGGTATCGGCTATTATGAAAGAAACGGCAATATCTACTGGGTTCAGCTGTTTTCGACTGAACGGTAAGAGCCGACTGAATATTTGATAATTCATGTATTTTTTTAAGGCGGGGTTCCCAAAGGCAGGTTCCTGCCGGTCGAACAGACAAAAGAACGGAGTTTTCAGATCTGCTCTTATCGTGATTATATAGCAATTCCAGGGAAAGGCCGCATTGCGTGTCTTTCCCTCTGCTTTTTTCAGGGACAGATGACGGCCTGGACGTCTATAGTGGCCGGGGATGTGAATATAGTGATTTACCCGGATCGGCAGATTCGGGGTAGAATAAATAGATTATTTTGGAGGTAGTCAATATGGCAGCACGCGAAGATTTTGTTCTGGATTATCAGGTCGGACAGCGGATCACCGTCATTCTGGGGAACGGAACCCTTTGCTGGAGCGGGGAACTGGAGGAGATTGGCGAACGGAGAATCCGGCTTCGTATGGAGGACGGCTCCATTCGCTCGGTCGGATATGGCGGCATCATCGCCGATTATCTGACGGTTGAGGAGCCTGAAACGCAGCAGTCTGTTTCTCTGGATGCCAGCCAGCTGGGAGATCAGCCGCCGCTGCGCAAGGCCTATCTGGAGGTCTGCGCGGCTGAATACGAGTGGGAGTTTGATTCCCAGTCGCTCCGGGAACAGGTCCGTCTCTCTCCGAACATCGAGCAGAAGAGGCTGATCGTTGCACTCGCCGACAGCCTGATCGACGCGGAGGCAGCTGAAGACTACGAAACGATGGATCAGGTTGTCTCGGCTGGTTTGTCGCTGCTGGAAAAGGCACCGGACAGTCTGGCGCTTCGTCGGTTGGTCGGAGAGGCCGCACTGCTGGCAGAAGACTACGAGACCGCTGAGGAAATGCTGTACGGTATCGAGATGTACGCTGCGGCGTTTTATGCGGCATGGATGATGGATGCGCGGGACAAGATGGCGGAGGACGGAGCCTATCATCTGCTGTATGAGCGGAAAAAGATACCCGAAGTGGTGGAGATGTATCTCCGTCTGGCGGAAAAGGCAGGAGATCTGTCGGTCTTTGGCAGTTTTCTGGAAAATGATGGGGACGCGAATCCCGAGCTGACGGCCCGGTGTCTTGCCTATCTGATGGTCTGTGCTGGTCAGGACCCGGTCGATGAAAGTGAACCGCTGTCCTCTGAGAAAAATCGCGCCGGGATGGCAAGGGTGTTCAGTAGTTGTTACCCGAATCCGTCCCCCTGTCAGCTGGAACAGATGGAGAGCGAAGAAGATACGGCGGACGGCACCTGTTCTGATCCGGTTACCTTTAATTCCGAACAGCTTTCGGACAATACCGGATGGGAACAGCAGCCAAAAAACCGAACCGATATCTGCGGAACCATTTTCTCTTACAAACCTGAGCAGAAGATCGGATTTATCCGTGCAGAGGATACCGACTGGTTTTTCCATGTCAATCATCTGGCGGATGAACAGCTGGGCCAGATGCTGGAAGAAGACCCGCTGGGACAGTATATCGTACTGTTTGATGTCGGGCACAACAGCCGCGGTGCATGCGCGGTCAACGTTCGGATCAAAGACCCGGAACATCCGCGTGAAAAACCCGACCCCGCGCTGGAGGTTGAACATCACGGCATCATTACCCGGTATTATCCTTTTTATTCCAACGGCCAGATTACCGAAGGGGAGACCGCATATAATTTCCGGCTGGCCTTTGTGACCGACCCGACGCTGAAAAACTACTGCGAGATCTGGCAGAATATCGTACAGTACCAGATTGCGGTGGTTTTCCGGCTGCGCAAGCTGAAAGATGGAAAGCTGGTGGCAACCGATATCCGTCTGGAACATCCGATTGAAGAACCGGGGATGGAGAGTGTTGCTTCACAGGCCGCTGGTGTGCCTGCATCCGAATCATCAGAGTCGGTTATGCCGGAAACAGTTTCGGAACCGCTGTCTGTGGATGAAACCGTTGCTGAACAGCAGGAGAACGTTCTGCCGGAAGATGTACCGGCTGTGACGGAAATCGCTGTGGGTGTAATTGAATAATAAAACGGTGAAAGCCTGGGATTTCTGATAGAGAATCCCAGGCTTTTTTGCTGGAAGGGAAAAACAGCAGGCCGCAGGGGGAATCCCTGCGGCCTGCCTGCTGGATAGATAAACTGTAATGTTAAAATGATTATTCGTACAGCGGATATTTTGCACACAGCTGGGTGACAGTTTCGCGGACCGCTTCCTTGTTGGCTTCAAAATCAGCCGCAATCCGGTAGATGCAGTCGGCGATGACATCCATATCATCTTCCTTGAACCCGCGGGTGGTGACGGCGGGAGTGCCGAGACGGACGCCGGAAGTGATGGTGGGTTTCTGGGGATCGTTGGGGATTGCGTTTTTGTTCGCGGTGATATAGACCTCGTCCAGGTTGTGTTCCAGCTCCTTGCCGGTCATCTTCATGTTGCGCAGATCCAGCAGCATCAGATGGTTGTCGGTACCGCCCGAGACCAGTTCCATTCCTCTGCGAGTCAGGCCGTGAGCGAGGGCGTCGGCATTGCGGACGATCTGGGTCTGATATTCTTTGAAGGAGGGCTGGAGTGCTTCGCCAAAGCAGACTGCCTTACCGGCGATGACATGCATCAGCGGGCCGCCCTGGGTGCCGGGGAAGATCGCCTTGTCGATTGCCTTGGCGAGGCTTTCACGGCAGAGGATCATACCGCCGCGGGGACCGCGGAGGGTCTTGTGGGTGGTGGTGGTGACGACATCCGCATAAGGAACAGGGTTGGGATGCAGTCCGGCTGCGACCAGACCGGCGATATGCGCCATATCCACCATCAGGTAAGCACCGCAGGCGTCAGCAACTTCTCTGAATTTGGCAAAGTCAATCGTCCGCGGATAAGCGGAAGCACCGGCGACAATGAGTTTGGGTTTATGCTCCATTGCCAGCTGCATCAGTTTGGCGTAGTCGATACGGCCGGTTTCCCCGTCGACGCCATAGGGGATGACGTTGAAGTATTTACCGGAGATGTTGACCTTGGAGCCGTGGGTCAGATGTCCGCCTTCGTCCAGGTTCATGCCGAGGATGGTGTCGCCCGGTTTCAGCAGTGCGAAATAGACCGCAATGTTTGCCTGTGCGCCGGAATGAGGCTGAACGTTGGCGTGTTCGGCGCCGAACAGCTGGCAGGCACGTTTTCTGGCGATCTCTTCGACGATGTCGACGCATTCGCAGCCGCCATAATATCTTTTGCCGGGGTAGCCTTCCGCGTATTTGTTGGTCAGAATACTGCCCATTGCGGCCATGACGGCGGGAGAAACGATATTTTCGCTGGCGATCAGTTCAATATTGCGGCGTTGTCTGGAAAGTTCCTTCTGCATGGCAGAAGCAACTTCAGGGTCAGTTTTGCCAATCAGGCCGATCGAATCGAGTAAATCTGCGTACATACTAAAATCCCTCTTTCTTTTCACCGAAGGCAGCCACAGCTCCGCCCAGCATCCCGGACGTTCTATTTGCCCGCGTTTATAATGGCTATATTATACCCTATCTCCGACGGTTTTGCAAGGGATTGGACAGGATTTTTCATTTTCCGGCCAAAACAGATCAAAATGCATACTCAGTTTCGACCGGATAGTGGTCGGAAAGGTACCGGCCGTTTCTCTCATCATTCCACAAACGGGTCCCGGCATGCGCTCCGATGAACGGTTCGGTGGCAAAAAGATAGTCGATCTTGATTTCGTCTTCCTTGTTGCCGTAGCCATGGAAGGTGATTCCGGTGTCGGCGGTCATATCCTTCAACCCGAGTGCAGCTCCTTCTTTACCGAACAGTGGTTGCAGTTCGGGGTCGGCTGGGGCGGCGTTAAAATCGCCCATCAGCAGGACCGGCAGCGGATGTTTTTCATTGTCCTGGCGGATGACCTCCAACAGCTGCCGCAGGCCGGCTTCCCTTGCCTCAGCGCAAAGATGGTCGAGGTGGGTGTCATAGATGCGGGCGGTCAGCTTCTGGGCTGGGAAGTAAACTTCCGCGACCGCACAGGTCCGGGGGCATTGACTCTGGATGGCAAACCGGGAGCCGGGGACATCGGGCGTCGGGGAAAGCCAGAATGCGCGGTAGGAGAGCAGCTCAAGATCATTTCGTACCGCGATCATCGGACGTTCTCCGCCATAATCGGCGTCCCGTCCATGCCCCACAAAGGTGTATTCCGGCAGTCGCTCCCGCAGCCAGGACGCCTGATGGGGCAGAAGTTCCTGAAAACCGATAATTTCAGGGCACTGCTGCTGGATTTTTTCCAGTACCAGATCCCTGCGGAATTCCCAGCTGTTGATGCCATCCCCTTTGGGGAAGCGGAGTTTTGCCTGGGACCCGGCTTTTTGCATCGCCCCGTCAGGGAGTTTGGCGATCAGCTCGCGGAAGGTTTCGTCGTCCATCTGCTGGATGTCACATCGGATATTGAAGGTTACGATTTTCATATTCATCCTGCCTCTCAAAGAATAGATAAAATCAGATTTTGTCAAATAAAGTATACCGCGCCGCCTGGAGTTTTTCAATCGCTTTTCATATTTTGCGGAATTGAAGGAACGACGACAGAAATATGCAGGATGTTTAAAAATACCCTCTATCAATTTGCCTGAATTTGTGGTAAAATAAAATTGCCGTATGGGCATATACTCATAAGACTGGATGTGAAGGATATGATTTCGATACCCAATAGATGGAAACAGATCGTTCCGATTTGTATAGCGGCAGCGCTTTTGCTGGCCGGATGCAGCACCGCGGGGGAAACCGACGCGGATGTTGAAGAATTCCTGGGCGTGCAGCTGGAATCTTCCGCCGGTGAGATGACGGCGCAGGACGCTCTCAAAAAAGCGGAGGATTTTGTCAATGCGGCGGCTCCCGACCAGTTCCTGCTTGCACTGGACGGGGAAGAGACCACCCAGATCGGCAGTCAGCAGCTTTATCTGATCCGACTGACCACTAAAGACGGCGGCGCGTCCTATGATCCGTCTCTCGCTGTGGACGCTGCAAGCGGGATATTGTACTCCAGCTATGCCGACGGGACGCTGAAACCAGCTGCCGAGGATGAATGCTGGAAAAATATCACCGAAATCGCCGGACTGACTCCTGAAGAACAGCAGAATCTGGCAGAGGCCAGCAGTTATGCAAGCGAAGTTTTGGCGGAAGGAACCGCGGATTTTGTTCTGGCGCTCAAGACCGGACAGTATGTCTATGCCGATGGGAACGCGGTGTATATCGGATACGGCGGTGAAGTGCAGCAGACGCTGTTCCATGATGGAAACGAAACGGTTGTGATCGACGAAACGACGCTGCTTGCAAAGGATATGAACTTTGACGGATATGAGGATATCCTCCTTGCGACAACGTCCGGTACGGTCAACAGCTATTATTATCTGTGGCTGTGCGACCCGGCGGAAGGGAATTTTGTTGCCTATCCGGGATTTGAAGAGCTATCCGCACCGACTCCCAACCCGGAAACCGAGCGGGTCAGCACCTATGAGCGGGGCAATGCCGCCGACTATACCCAGGGCGTCTGGAAATGGGATGACAGCGGAATGCTGACACAGGTCAGCTCCTATCAGGTCGCAACCGATGAGGATGGGAATGTGACCATCTCCAGCACCGACGAAGCGGGAGAATCCACCTCGTTCACGGTAACCAGTGAAGAATATACGACTGTCAATGAGCTGATGTCCGGCGCGTTGGTAGATTTCTGCATCAGCCGGTATGGCGGCAGTGAGCAGCGTTCCTTCACCTTTGAAGGGATGGCGGATGTTACCGATATCAGCTGTTATTCGGTTGTGATGACCGAAGGCGGGACGCCCGCAGTCCGCATGTATATTGATGAAAGCAAGACCTATATGGTGATGCTGGACGAGGACTGTGACGGAACTCCCGAAGAAACGGTCAATATCAATGAATAATCTTAATCTGTTCAGACAGTGAAAAACGCCGTGACGACAGCCGTCACGGCGTTTTAGCTGTTTATTTGGAGATTGCCGGGGCAAATTTCAGTTTGTCCCGGTCGATCTGTTTCTGATAGCGGTCCTGTTCGGAAAAGACACAGCCGCAGTATTTCTGCATATAAAAACCGAGTTCACGCGCCCGCTGGTTGCCGGCACGGAAGTTGGGGCGGAAATCGCGGTAGAGAAACTGTACGCCATATTGTTTTGCAAACCGTTCGGCAGCCGCTGCGATCAACTCATGCCGCTGGTAGACGCTGGCCAGCAGCGTCGTCGTAAAGGCTTCAAATCCGTTTTCAGCGGCAAATCTGGCGGTCTCTTCCAACCGGTGCTCATAGCAATAGGTGCATCTGCCATCGATGTTGTCTGCAACATGCTGTACAAATTCCCGGAGGCCATAATCCTCCTGGACCAGCACCTCCATCCCGATGGTCGGCGCATAGGTCAGAAGACAGTCCCTTCTCGCCTGATATTCCTTCCAGGGATGGATATTGGGGTTGTACCAGAATGCGACCGGCTCAATTCCTTCTTCCCGCAGCGGGTCGATGCAGGACAGCGAGCAGGGCGCACAGCAGCAGTGCAGCAGCACTTTCTGTTCAGCTTTATTTTCCATTGTAGTTCCTTTCTGCGACGAGGTGCAGGTCAGCTTTCCGACAGTTCCAGCCATTCTTCCATGGCGGTATCCTGTTCGGTGTGAAGGGCTTCCAGCTGTTCACACAGCTGCTGCAGTTCTTCATAGCCCAGTTCTTCACCCGACATCCTCGCTTCAATCTGTGCGACTTCCTCGTCAATTTCTTCCATCCGTTTTTCTAGCGCTTTGATCCGGGCACGGATACGCGCCGAAGCAGCCCGTTGTTCCTTGCCGCGGTTGTAGCTGACAGCGCCTGCTTTCGGTGCGGCAGCGGGCGGGGGAGCAGCTTGGGCGGCGGCAAGGGCTGCCGCACGCTCCTTGGCCTGCATCTTTTCGATATAATAGTCGTAGTTGCCGGGGAAGACTTCGACATGGTCGGAAAAGATTTCAATGATCTTGTCGGGTACTCTGCGGAGCAGATACCGGTCATGGGAGACGAAAAGCATCGTTCCGGGGAATTCTGCCAGCGCGTCTTCCAGTATTTCCTTGCTGCGCAGGTCAAGGTGGTTGGTCGGTTCGTCCAGCATCAGGAAGTTTCCACGCTCGGCCATCAGTACCGCAAAAGCCAGCTTGGCCCGTTCGCCGCCCGAAAGGACGCTGACCTTTTTGTAGACGTCCTCGCCTGAAAGCAGCACCCGTCCCAATTCATTGCGGATTTCTGTTTCCGTCTTGCCGGGATAACGGCTCCACAGTTCTTCCAGAACGGTGTTGTCGGGGTTTAACTGCCGGTTTTCCTGGTCAAAGTAGGCAATTTTTGTTTCATCGCCCCAACGGTACCGCCCGCTGTCAAATGACAGCCGGCCCAGCAGCGCTTTGAGAAGTGAAGATTTGCCGATACCGTTTTCACCGATGACAGCAACCTTGTCCCCGCGTTCGATCTGGAAGGAGAGGTGGTCGAACAGATGCTTGCGCTTGTCCGCTTCACCGACCGTCAGCGAAAGTTCTTTTGCGATCAGGACATCCTTGACCGGGTCACGGTCGTAGGAAAAATGCAGATGCATCTCCCGGTTGTATTCTTTCGGCTTTTCGATCCGCTCCATCCGTTCCAGTTTTTTGACGCGGGACTTTGCGCTTTTGGAGGTGGTCGCACGGACCAGGTTACGGGCAACATAGTCTTCCAGATCGGCGATCTCTTCCTGCTGGGCTTCGTATTCCTTTTCCCAGCGGGCCATCAGTTCGGCCTTGAGCAGTTTATATTTTGAGTAGTTGCCGGGGAAGACCCGCATCGAGCCGAACTCGACTTCCCAGATCTCCTTTACCGTCTGGTCAAGAAAGTAACGGTCATGGGATACGACGATGACTGCGCCGCGATATTCGGCCAGATGGCCTTCCAGCCAGCGAAGTGTCTTGAAATCCAGATGGTTGGTCGGTTCGTCCAGGATCAGCAGCTCTGGCTCGCTCAGCAGCAGTTTTGCCAGCGCCAGACGGGTCTTTTCACCGCCGGAGAGGGTGGAAATCCTGGTGTCCAGGTCCCGTCCGGCAAATCCCATACCATTTAAAACCGACTGGATTTTTACATCCACAACATATCCGTCGTTTGCCTCAAAAAAAGACAGCAGCTGGTCATATTCTGCCGCAAACTTATGGTATTCAGATGAATCGGGTTTGCACTGGCCCATTTCAATCTGCAAATCATCCATCTTCTGTTTTGCGTCCAGCACTTCTGCAAACACCTTCCGCATTTCCGCCCGGATGGTATTGGACCCCTCCAGACCGCTGTTCTGGCGGAGGTACCCGATGCCCAGCATCGGCTTGCGGGAGATCTCCCCCCACTCGTTTTCCAGCGCGCCGGTGATCATGTTGAGCAGGGTAGATTTCCCGGCGCCGTTTGCACCGATCAACCCGATACGGGAATCTTCCTGTACGCTGGCTGTGATATGTTCCAGGATGGTGTTTCCGGCAAAGGAAACGCCGATATCCTGCATTGAGAGCAGCATTGTCTTCTCCCTCCATTTTTTGCGATAAATCTCTGCATATCATCATAACACAAATTTCCCTTAAGGTCAATCGACAGCAAAAACCGGGGAAACAGCCCATACAGAGCCGTTTCCCCGGTTGGGAATAACGGTATCAAATCAGTCGCCGATCATCTCAACCTTAATCAGGTTGGTATTGCCGGACATGCCGTTGGTCATGCCGCCGGTAATGACGATCCGGTCACCGGCCTTCAGACCAAAGGTCTTTTTCGCCTCTCTTGCTGCGACATAGAACAGCACGTCGGTCGAGTTGAAATATTCCACCATCACCGGAATGACACCCCAGGACAACGCCAGCTTGCGCCAGGTCTTTTCGTTGGTGGTGACGCCGAGGATTGGGCAGGGGGAACGGAACCGGGAAACCATCCGTACCGTCTTGCCCGACAGCGAACATACCGCAATCGCCGATGCTTTCAGGTCGATTGCCATGCCGCAGGTCGCATGGGACAGCGCGTCAACCGTATTTTTGATGTGGAAGTCTCCATCATGGAAACGATCGGTATAGTCGATGTTTTTCTCGGTCCAACGGGCAATCTTTGCCATCGCTTCGACCGCTTCGACCGGGTGGTCACCGGCGGCTGTCTCACCAGAGAGCATGATTGCGCTGGTGCCATCATAGACCGCGTTTGCAACGTCGGAGATTTCGGCGCGGGTGGGACGGAGATTGTGGATCATGGATTCCAGCATCTCGGTCGCAGTGATGACCCGCTTGCCGAGCAGCCCGCACTTGGAAATCAGCATCTTCTGGATGGCGGGCAGCTCTTCGTAGGGAATTTCGACACCCATGTCCCCGCGGCCGATCATAATGCCGTCGCACTGGGAGCAGATTTCTTCAATGTTTTCAACGCCCGAGCGGTTTTCAATCTTTGCGATCAGGTCGATGTCCTTTGCGCCGCCGATCTCGTCCAGGTAGTTGTGGATATCTTTCAGGTCCTGTGCGCAGGAAACAAACGAACAGGCGATAAAATCGACGTCATTTTCCACGCCGAATTTGATATCCTCCTTGTCCTGTTCGCTGAGGTAGATCTGTTTGAGAACCTTTCCCGGGAAGGCCATGCTCTTGCGGTTGGAAAGTTCACCGCCGACCAGCACCCGGCAGATGACGTCAGTATCGGTCAGTTCTTCAACCTCAAAACTCATCAGTCCGTTGTTGAGCAGGATTTTGTCGCCGACCTGGAGGTCCTGCGCCATGCCTTTATAGCTGACGGATACGCGGGTTTCGTCCCCTTCAATCTCTTCGGTCGTAAAGGTGAAGCGGTCGCCTTCATTCAGGCAGACCTTACCATCTTTAAAGGTACGAATACGGTATTCCGGGCCTTTGGTATCCAGCAGGATGGCGATGGGCATATGAAGTTTCTGGCGGACCTTTTTGATCAGGTTGATCTTTTCGAGATGTTCTTCATGGGTACCATGGGAAAAGTTCAGACGGGCGACATTCATCCCGGCTTTGCACATCCGGGTCAGGGTCTCTTCATCCGAACAGGCAGGACCGATGGTACATACGATTTTGGTTTTTCTCATAA